>USNX01000009.1 GCA_900556205.1 uncultured Collinsella sp. | reverse complement strand
CCCTTGAGCTGTGCGGGAATGTCCACGCGCGTGACCGGGATGTCCTTGGTCTGGGCCAGCTGCTCGATGAGCGTCGCCGTGCCGCACAGGCACTCGTCCGCCGGCGCCACAAAGGCAAGCTCGCCGTTATCGACGGCGGCGAGCAGCTCGGGCGCCACACCGGTTTCGTCGGCCTCGGAGCGGGCCTCGGCGGAGCGGGCACGTAGCGCCTTGGCCGACGTATCGGTTAGCGGCTCGTACTCCCCCACCGTCATGGCGGCGTTGCCGTTGACGTCGATCACCAGCATGAGCACGCCGTCGCGTGCGGTGTAATCGCCCTCGGCAAGCGACCACTCAACGTGCTGCTTGGCCCAGCTGAGCATGTTATGGGTAAGCGGCTCGCCCTGCACCAAGCGCTCGGACAGTGCGCGAATGTGGCGGTTGAGCATGGGCACCTTTTTATTGGACATGCGCCAACGGCAGACAAGCGCGGGCTTGTCGAGCGTAAACTTCTCGACCGCCTCCTGATTGGCGCAAAAGTCCTCGTACGCACGCTGATCCTCGGCATTGCCAAACAGCTCGGCATCATCAATCTGGGGCATGGTCATACCTTTCGTGTTAGTCATTCCGTCCTCTTATACCAAAAAGACGGCCCTCCAAACGGAGCAGCCGTCTTTTGCGGAGATTATTTTGTCCCAGGGCGGAACTTAGTGACGGAAATGCCTGGCGCCGGTGAAGACCATCGCAATACCGTGCTCGTTGCAGGCCTGGATGCTCTCGTCGTCGCGCTTGGAGCCGCCGGGCTGGATGATGCAGGTCACGCCGTGCGCAGCAAGCACGTCGACATTGTCGCGGAACGGGAAGAACGCGTCGCTTGCACAGGCAAAGCCGCCCTTCTCCACGCCCTCACGCTCGCAGAAGTCCTCGGCGCGTTCGCAAGCAAGCAGTGCAGAGTCAACGCGGTTAGGCTGACCCGGGCCCATGCCAATGCCGGCCTTACCCTTGGAAACCAGGATGGCGTTGGACTTAACGCCCTTGCAGACCTTCCAGGCAAACTCAAGCTCGGCCATCTCGGCGTCGGTGGGCTTGCGGTCGGTGGGGAACGTAAAGGTCGCGGGGTCCTCGGTCACATGGTCGACCTCCTGCACCAGCATACCGCCGTCGATGGAGCGCAGCTCCACCTGGGCGCCGTGGTCCACGCCGCCGGTGGCCAGCACGCGCAGGTTGGGGCGCTTGGCCATGCGCTCGAGCGCCTCGGCAGTGTAGCTCGGGGCGATGATAACCTCGACGAACTGCTTGTTCTGGTCGGCGAAGTGCTCGACCAGCTCAAAGGGAACCTCGCGGTTGCAGGCGATGATGCCGCCGAAGGCGCTCTTGGGATCGCAGGCGAAGGCGCGGTCGTAGGCAGCCGTGATGTCCTCGGCAACGGCGGAACCGCAGGGGTTCTGGTGCTTGAGGATTACGCAGGCCGGCTCGTCGAACTCACGGACCAGGTTCCAGGCGGCGTCGGCATCCAGATAGTTGTTGTAGCTGAGCGGCTTGCCCTGGATCTGCTCGGAGCCCACGAGCGGGAACTGCGAGCTCGCGGTGTTCTCGCAGCCCTCGGCAAAGCGGTAGACCGTAGCCTTCTGCTGAGGATTCTCGCCATAGCGCAGGTCGTCGACCTTCTCCAGCGAAATCTCGAGCTTGGCAGAGGTGTCCGCCACATCGCTTGCCTGGGCGGCAAGCCAACGGGAGATAGCCGTGTCGTAGGCGGCGGTGGTCTGGTAGACCTTCACCTGCAGGCGACGACGGGTGGAAAGCGTGGTGCAGCCACCGGTCTCGTGCATCTCGGCCAGGACGGCATCATAGTCGGCCGGGTCGGAAATGACGGTAACGCTCGTGGCGTTCTTGGCGGCAGAGCGCAGCATGGAGGGGCCACCGATGTCGATGTGCTCGATGGCGTCCGCGAAGGTGACCTCGGGGTTGGCGACGGTCTTCTCGAACTCGTACAGGTTGACGACGACCAGGTCGATCAGCTTAATGCCGTGCTGAGCGGCCTCCTGCATGTGCTGCTCGGAATCGCGGCGGGCCAGCAGCGCGCCGTGAACCTTGGGGTGCAGGGTCTTAACGCGGCCGTCCATCATCTCGGGGTAGCCCGTGAACTCCTCGATGGGGGTTACGGGAACGCCCGCGTCCTCGATGGCACGAGCCGTGCCGCCCGTAGAGATGATCTCGACGCCAAAGTCATCGACCAGCGTCCGTGCGAAATCGACGACGCCCGTCTTATCGGTAACCGAAATCAACGCGCGTGCGATCTTCACATCAGATCCCATGCAGTCCTCCTGTCTGGTACGCCGCCGTGCTCTGTGAGTCGGTGATACGTCGATCTGCAGCGCTCGCGCAGCGGCAATGAAAATACTGATTTAATGTAGCGCATCGAGCGCATCGATGCACCCCGCAACGGGCGCATGTGCAGAAAAAGTTTGCGAGCGGAGGGGATGGGCACGGCACCGAGCACGGTGAGTTCATGGAACACAGGGGCACCATAATTCGATGCCAATGGCGTGGTAGAACTGTGCTCGATATGCATCCGCGAAAGAAAGAGGCACCATGGTCTCGCGGGTTCTCTACCGACCGTTTGATACCGAAGACTTCGACGCCATCGCGCTGATTCTGCAGCAGCTTTGGCATAATAATTCGGATAACGATGAGTACAACCGCCTTGAAGCCGCGTGCGACCTCGCCTATTGCCTTTCGTCATCGACGTTTTCGCAGGTTGCGGTGATTGACGGCGAGGCGCGCGGCATTGCACTTGCACGCGCAGGACAGAACTCCGGCGTCACTATCAACGAGCATTGGATGGATACCGAACGCGCGCTGCTATCGCAGATGCGTGAGCTAGAGCCCGATGCCTGCGCCGAGTATCTCTCGTTTGTGCGCGCAACCATCCGAACCAACAACCGCCTGCTCGAGAGCAGCCCGTTGCCGCACGACAACGAGGTCACGCTGCTTGCCGTGGATCGCGATGTCCATGGCCTGGGCGTTGGCACGGTTCTGCTCGATGCCGCGGTCTCGCACCTATCCTCGCTTGGAGCGACGAGGGCGCACCTGTACACCGACTCCAACTGCTCGTGGAAGTTCTACGAGCTGCACGGCTTTAAGCGCACGGCCACGCACCGCGCCAACCGCGAAGAGCGCCGCCACGACATGCCGCGCGAAAGCTTCCTCTACGAACTCGACCTAACAGCCTAGCCTCGGCAGCCACACCTGGTCATTTAAGTCTGTCCCCAATGAGTGGCCTAGGGGGTTTGTAGATAGCCGTGGTCAAAAAACATCAAATATGAGTACTGTTACCTTTTTAGTAGCAGCGATTTGGGGCATTTTTGATGCTTGCAGGCATGACGACCAGCTGCGCGAGCTGACGTAGCTCCCCAAATGTTCAATAAAATGGACTCCTAACGAGAAGTACTCTCATTAGGAGCCCGTTATTATGTGCAAACATATGTGACCAACGCAGCAACAGTACTCATATTTGGCATTTTTTGTCCACTGCCCCTTGCGCGAAAGTCCTCAACGGAAAGTTTAGCCCGTTTCGATGCACAAAAATGGGGTGGATCTTCCCTGGCAACCGCCCAGAAAGATCCACCCCAAAGCAAGCGCTCGCTAGAACGTTCCGCCGCCGCCTCCGCCGACGCCGCCACCGCCGCCACCGGAAAAGCCGCCGCCGCTACCGCCGCTCGAGCTATCGGAACTCGAAGCCAGCTCGCGGATGGTCTCGTGATACACATCGTTAAACGAATCGAGCGGAGACTCGTTGCCGTAGTGATGGTAATACCACCAGTAGCAGGGGTAGTTGTCGTAGAAATCGTCGCTGTTGCGCAGGTCCGCAGGCACGGCCTCGGCCAGCTGTCGCAGCACTTCTTTCGAAACGCCCAGGGCAACGCCCATCACCAGCAGTTTGTTCCACAAGATCAGGTCGCTGGGGATGGCCTCCTTCAGGCGCGTAAAGTCCTCGAGCCAATGCTTGAGCGCCTTGCAGCGAGCCGCCACCTCGGCGCCCTCCGGCGTGTAACGGCGGAAGGTGCAGCTCAGGACAAAGCCCACAATCGTGACGGGGATCGAGATCATAGCGGCACCGACGTTGGCGTCCGCAAAGTCGGTATAGAACAGAGAGCCCAAAATGCCAAAGACAATGATGATGCCAAGAACCAGGCCGGCCACCATCGCGATAGTGCCATCCGATGCAATAAGCTCGCGCGCCTCCAGCTTGGCCTTAACTGTGCTCTGATAGTCCTCGAGCTTGTCGCCAACAGATGTGGTGCGCTCGCTAGCGTACTCCTCCAGCTCGCTAAACGTGCGCGAACGGACTCCGTCCTTATCGGGCTTAACGCCGGCGAAGAAGACCTTGAGCACATCGCGATCGATGCCGTCCTTCTTGGCAGCCTTCCAGGCCTCGTCGGTCACTGTGATGCGATACGTCTGCTCCTCTTTTTCGCGACGGAGCAGACCCTTCTTCTTGGTCTCGGTCGCTTCTTCCAGCTTGATCACGCGGTCGTCGGTCAGCTTCATCAGTGTGGCGATATATGCCTGATCGGGCACGTCGTTCCAGCTCATAAGAGCTGCAAGCACCGCGGGATGGTCGGCGGAGGGTACATCGCGGAAGTACTCGTCCTGGAAGAGCGGCTTGGGCTTGGGCCTGCGCAGCTTGAGCATCACGATCACACCGGTATAGGCAACCGCCACAACAACACACACCACGGCAATCGCGCTGGCAATCGCACGCGCGTGCTCACGGCGGGCGTTAGCTTCGTCGGCCCATTCCTTCTCTTCGCTCAGGATCGTTGACATGCGCTCTTCGACCGAGGCGGCAAGCTGCGGCACCCAGTCGCTGGGGAAGGCGATGCGTGCCTCAGCGAATTCGCCCTGATGCACGCAGGGAATGGTATAGGTGACCATGGGTTCGTCCGCATCGAGCGATACGTCGCCCGTCAGCGGGCCGTGGCCCCATGCGCGGAAGTTCTCACCCTTGACGGCCGCCGTCCCGGCAGCGGCATTTGCGAAGTACACTTCCATCTCGACATCGTCGGAATCCGCGGACCAGCCGTCGCCCACGAACTTCCAGTAGAGCTCGGCGGTATCGGCCCAGTTCATAACCGCACCGGTCATGGTGTAGCTCACGTAATAGATCGCGCTGTCGCCGCTCTCGTGGGGGCTGAAAACCTTGATCTTTACGCCGCCGTCGGACTGCTCAACCGTATAGACGCCAGAGTCGCCCTTGTTCGCGCTATCGACTTTGTTAAACGCGGTGTCCTCTTCCTCGACACTCTGCACATCGACGCCCGCCGTGCCGCCCTGCTGGTTGGCTCCCGTATTGATCTCCCAAAACACGCCGTTGATGTCGTCATCGAAATCAAACTGGCGCCCCTCGACAACGGTCAGCGATCCATCGGCTTCAACCGTGGCACCGATATAGGTTTGGGTCATGGAGTAGCCGTCGGCGTGCGCGGCGGCAGGCAGCAGCAACAACGCAAGCGCAACGAGCGCGCAGACGGAAGCGAATCGCGCAAACAGGTGGCGCTGCCGACAGGGCTTGGCAACGGGGGCGTTCATAGGCACATCCTTTGTCTGTGATACCAGTAGCGTCATTGTCCCACGTTTGCGGGTTCATGTGACGAACATCTAGGTCAGCGGAGCGTCAAAACGGGACAAAGGTCACGCCCGCCGCCGGCACTTAGGGACGTTCCTTATCTGCCGGCAGCCTGGGACACTCCTTGGCATGGCCTGTACCAGCAACAGATACCACTTCACAGCTCCGTCACAGGTGTAGCGGCTTTGTGTGGGAGCGGCGTGAGCCGATTAAGCCGGCGGGCGAGGGGCATAAAGCAGTTGAGCGAAAACGGTTTGCCCCTTTGCCGTTCGCTTGAGGATCATGTCCCCCTTTTCCGCGGAGACCCCGGCAGTTGCGAAGAGCTGCCGGGGTTTCTGTCGTTTGAGGGGTTGACTGGCGGGCGCGATCGAGCTGTCGAGTCGGTGCCTCCCCCACCTCCCGCGCTATACTCGTCCGCATGGACATCAACGCATGCAACATAGCAACACACTCCGCGGACACACCGGCAACGACAGGGCCCACCCCCGTCGTGGGCCGCTTCGCCCCGTCGCCCTCGGGCCGCATGCACCTGGGCAACGTATTCAGCTGCCTGTGCTCGTGGCTTTCGGCCCGCAGCCAGAGCGGCAGCATCGTGTTGCGCATCGAGGACCTAGACGATCGCTGCAAACGCCCGGAACTTGCCGCTCAACTGATTGACGACCTGGCCTGGCTAGGGCTCGAGTGGGACGAAGGCCCCTACTACCAGCACGATCGCCTTGACCTGTACGAGAGCGCCTTGCACCAGCTACAAGACGCCGGCCTCACCTATCCCTGCTTTTGCACGCGCGCCGAACTCCACGCCGCGAGTGCGCCGCACGCCAGCGACGGCATGCCCATCTACCGCGGCGCCTGCAGAGGCCTTTCTGCCGAAGAAATCGCCCGCCGCAGTGCCCTGCGCGCTCCGGCCACGCGCCTGCGCGTGCCCACCGTAGATGACCTCGCAGACGACGTGATCGAATTCGTGGACCGCACGTACGGGGCTCAATGCGAGGCGCTCGCCACCGAGTGCGGCGACTTTTTGGTCCGCCGCAGCGACGGCGTTTTTGCCTATCAGCTAGCCGTGGTGGTCGACGACGCCGCCATGGGCGTCACCGAGGTCGTGCGCGGATGCGACCTGCTGGGGTCCACGCCGCGCCAGATCTATCTGCAGCACCTGTTGGGACTGCCCACGCCGCACTACGCGCACATTCCGCTGCTCATGTCGCCGGACGGCCGCCGCCTTTCCAAGCGCGACCGCGATCTGGACCTAGGCGAACTACGCGCCCGCTTTGGCACACCCGAGGCACTGCTGGGCTGGCTCGCCGGTCAAACGGGCATCGCGCCGGACACCACGCCGCGCTCTGCCGAGCAGTTGGTCGAGCACTTTAGCTGGAATGTCATCCGCGCGCACCGCGAGAACATCGTTATGGATGAAAGGACAGGCATGCAACAGACGACAGCCCACCCTGACGAGCACCTCGATAGCGACATTGCCAAAGTATCAACAACCCATCTTTCGCCAGAGGGGTTCGATGCGTTCTGCGAAATACTTGACTCTCCCACGCCTAAAGCTGCGAAAACGTTGCTCGAGCGCAAGCCAGCTTGGGAGTAAATCCCTTAACAAATCGGTTTTGGTTCGTCACGAAGCTCATGCCTCCGCGCCCCTACGCAACATCCCAGGGTTGGAGTTCGTCGCCCAGGCGGACGATGCAGTCGTAGAGCACGGTATGGCGCTCGGCTGGGTTGGCATCACGATGAAAATGCCCGTAGTACCAGCGCTTGTAGTCCAAGCGATCTTCCAGCTCACCGAAAAATGCCGTGAGCCGATCGACGGCGGGGCAATTCCAGCCGGGTGCCGGATAGAGCGTGGGCGAGAGCATGCGCGTAGCGCAGGTGTGGGTAATCACGTAGTCGACCTTCCAGCCCACGCTGTCGAGCTTTGTCCGTGCCTCCTCAAAGTTGCGCTCGTCCGGCAATTCCTGCGGCCACCAGCTGGAATACGGAATGCGGTATTCCTTGTCCACGCTCGTGGCGCCGCCCATGGTAAAGATCGTTGAGCCGTCGAACTCAAAAACCTCGCCGCGCGTCAGGCGCCGTATGGGGGAGGTATCCGACAGGCGCTGCGTCAGCCCACCGTGCCACAACTCCATGGGACGCTCCGCCCAGTGATCGAAACGCTCGTGATTGCCGTCGACGAACAGCACGGTATAGGAACGCGATTCCAGCCAGGCGATATCGGCACATTCCTCGGCAGAGAAATCCCACGGAAAGCCAAAGTCGCCCGCGACAATCAGATAGTCGTCGCTCGTCAAACTATCCCCAAGATCCCAGTCGCGCAGCTTTTGCATGTCGAGGCCGCCGTGAATATCGCCCGTCACATAGACCGTCATCGGATTACCACTTCCCTGTAAGTCGCTAGCCCGCATTCTGCACGATCACTAGGCCAACCGTTCCAGCCCTTCCATCTCTTAGGGCTTACCCCTCGTTCTTCCATCCAAACGGGTCGAGCACCCAAAAAATCAGATCGAACACGCCGCCGGTCGCCATGGCGCCAGCGAGGGCAATGCAAACATGCAGAGAGCTTGCGCTGCGAAGCACGTCGAATGGCCCCAGAACGGCCAGCAGCGCGACCGCTGCGCCGGCAAAACACAGTGCGAGGCACGGTCCCGCGTCCTTGACGCACTTCTTTGCGAGATGCTTGGTGTTATCACTCATCAATATCGAACTCCTTAGAGGACCGTTGTTTGGGTACATGCCGCCGCGGCAGAGCAGGGCGGCAGGGTAAGTGTCACATGTCGTGCGGACACAAATGCCGATCGCCGTCACTTGCCTACCGTTCACAAAAAGCAGTCCGATTTATTTCCCCGAGGATCTTGATCTCTTCCTCGGTCAGTGAGATCCTTCGATCAAGCTTCCTGGATAGGGGCTGGAAGATGAGACGGATGTCTCTAGGCACAACACCATAACGCCCGATCACCGTTATGGCTTTCGTCTAGAGCTGGGAGACCAGCTTTTTTGTTAGCGATGCTCCCTTTCAATCTCCGGCACTCCAAGAGCGCAGGCCTGTTGTTTTGACTACTTTAGACGAAAGGGTTTCGCTATGAGCACCGACATTATTGTTCGTTTTACCGACAGCTACGAGCAAAAAGTTGGAGACATTAAAAAGATCGTCGGGCTGATGTCCCCCAAATCCATTATCAAAATTATCGACACGCTCGATCTCGATGCCAACCCCCGCAATTCCCGTTTGGGCTCAGTGACCGATGCTATTCAGGCATCCATTCGCGCTGATGAACTTTCTCACACGCAAAAGCTCTTCCCTTTTAAATCAAAGGGAATTCTGCTTGCGTCCTCGAGCTACGAGCCCCTTGATCGCGGGCGTTATCGTCTAAGCTTTGCTTCTCACGACGAAGTTGAGGGAATTCTTGACGGCGGCCACAACACACTCGCAATCGGCAGCTACATTCTCAGCGAAGCCGAACATGCACTTGGCAATCGACCTCCCAAAAAGAACGAAGTCACAATCTGGGATTCATTCAAGCAAACATGGATGAACCGTCGAACCGATATTGAAGAGTATCTATCACTTCTCCGTGAAGAAAAAGCAGCCCTCAAAGAGAAAGGCATAAGCACTCTAGACTTCTCGATTCCTGTCGAATTGCTCGTTCCGACCGACCCAAACGATGCGCTCTGCGTTGAGAACTTCCGCACCTCACTTTTGGAAATCTGCGACGCTCGCAACAATAACGCTCAACTCACACAAGGCACCAAGGGCAATCAGGAAGGTCTTTTCGATTCCTTTAAGGCTCTTTATGCCGAAAAATATCCTGAATTTGCAGCCAAAATCAGCTGGAAAACCAACGACGGCAACCCCATTGAATCCAGAAAGCTTGTCGCACTCTCTTGGATCCCGTTATCGCTCATCTCGAGTAACGTCACCTCTGGCGACATCGAAGCGCCACAACTTCCCCTAGTCTATAGCGGCAAGGAGAAGTGCCAGGAAAAGTTCTTGCAGCTTATGAGGGATGACCGAGTAAGCAAAGCTGCTGGTTCAGCGCGCCGCGAACTCAAGAATCCGCAAGTTCTTAGCGCGCTCAAAGTGGCTACGGACCTTCCCGGTCTATACGATGAAATCTATTCGCGTTTCCCCAAGCACTACAACAAAACAGGAAGCTACGGAAAAATCGGCGCCGTTAAGAGCCTTAAGAATAGTCGCAATGAATACAAAACTCCCTTCTTTGAAAAGGCAACGGACAATCCTGTTCCTGATGGCTTTATCTACCCCCTAGTCTGTGGCCTCCGCGCATTGATGGAAGCAGATGATCAGGGGAAGGTGTATTGGAAAACTGATCCTCACAAGTTCCTCGATAGCCCGGCATTTGAAAATGTCGTCGCTCAATACAGCGGTGTCATTCAGCAATCTGACTACGATCCGCAAAAGGTCGGCAAGGGCGCTATGAGCTACACCGCCGTTGAAAACTCGATGAAGCTCGCAGTTCTTATGGGCTAGCGGATACTTAGGCAAAGCATCGGCGCGCAAGGACGTCATTTATGCCCGACGCACTTGCGCGCTTATTATTAAGCTGGCTATGTAAAACTCCGGTATAGAAATGAACTATTGTCGTTCTTTATCGACCAGTAGTTGGCAAAACTCCCCTACGTCCATCAGCCAGCTTTGCTGTTCAGCCGTATATGAACCAAATACAGGACGAGGCACAACCAGTTGGAGACTATGCCTGCGCATCGAGTCCGTGTACTCAGTGCTTACCGCCACATCAAGTGTAATCAAGTGCTTATTTTCAATTCTATCCGCTTCTTCCAACACTTGGCGCCAGCGCTCTTTAACGGTCGTCTTTGCGCCAAGCATGGTCAGCTTCTCGGCAGGATACAAAGGATTTCTATAAGCCTCAATCGACGGCATAATGAAATCTGGCTTTGATTTGCCCTCAGTATACGGCTGAGCGGAATAACTTATGCCCCATCCCTTAAACAGGTACTCAAGTTGATGCTCAAAAGCAGTTCCCGCGCGCGATTTTCTCCGCTGGAAAGCTGACATCGTGGTCCGTAACACTCCATCAACATCGAGATCGCCTCTTAGATAGGGAGCCAAATCGCGCTCAAGCAGATGCCTCTCGAATACCTTAAAGAGAATCTCTTCTCGCTCATAGCAGTCAAGAAGGCACTTGTCGGGGTTGCCCCTCCAATCAAGCACTCCCAAAGTCGAGATGGAATACCTCGTGAATTCAATCCCTTTGGGAAAAGAATCACCGAACTTTTCGACCATTTCATCCAAATACGTAACAGCCGACGTGGGAAGCGAAACTTCGATGCCAATCGCTTCAAGGATGGATGCGGCGATTGAGTCTATTCGCCTGTCATCTGCAGTTGACCGCGAAAAACCACTGTCGTCAACTTCGTTCAAACCGAAAAGCCATCTTAATTGGCACTCGGCATTTGATCCTTGTCTAGCAAATACAATCAGAAGACCATGCTCGTCTGAAGGTGCAATGACCATCAGGTCACCGATTCTCGAGGCTCGTATCGCTTCGCTATCGTTGTAATAGAGCCTATATTCCGTCCTAGTCGGATGCTTCCTGCGCGCGTCGTACCAAGTCGTAAACCCGTGATCAAACAAAGGGTCTGCATCGTCGCAAAGAAATACGAAGGTCGTCGGTATATTTCTTATATCATCGTCGCCAAACAGGGAACGGAGCTCCGCAGTTCCGTTGAATTCATGCTGGTTGCTGCGTTTTCTATCAATATCAACAGCAACGAGTTTCTTCGCAACCGCGCCGTCAAAATAGCTACTCAGAACTCCGTAGTCCATCGAAATACGCTCCCATCATCAGCTTGGCCACTGCTCGCACAGCCGGTACGGTGACAGAATTACCAAATTGATGATATGCCTGCGTATCCGAAACCGGAATAATGAATTGATCGGGGAACCCTTGAAGTCGGGCACATTCACGCGGAGTCAGCTTGCGAGGGTTCTTCCCCTCGCCACGTGAAACAAGAATCTCACTTCCGTCCTTGTGATAGCGTGCTGAAAGCGTCCTTGTCGTGTCATTGGGGCCAACCGTGCTATAGCCAAAGCCATTGCCTGCCGCCTGATGCTTTTCCTTGTATGCGCGCAAATAAGCCCACAGTTTGTCGGAAAGAACGTATCGATCATCAGGAGCATCTTCAAGAATCTCCCCGACGGTGTGCCCACCGCCCCCAAGCTCTAGTTGGTCCCAATCAAAATTATTTTTTTTCTTAAAGCCAACAATGTAAATGCGCTCACGATGCTGGCAAGTCCAATTCTTGCTATCAAGAACCTTGTAGTGCACATCGTAACCAAGCTCGTCCTTAAGGGTCTGCATAATGATCCTGAAGGTCTTGCCGCGATCGTGACTTGTTAGGTTTTTAACGTTTTCCAGCAGGAAAGCATCAGGTTTTTTGTCGCGAATAATACGAGCTACTTCGAAAAATAATGTCCCCTGCGTCTTGTCTTCAAAGCCAGTAGCACGTCCCATCGATTTTTTCTTTGAAACGCCCGCGAGCGAGAATGGCTGGCACGGAAATCCCGCCAATAAAACGTTAAATTTTGGAATGTCGTCCGAACGAACGTCATGAATGTCCCCAGCGGGCTGATCACCGTAATTCATGCGGTACGTCTTCTGTGCATATTTATCCCACTCACAAGAAAAAACGCACTTGCCACCAAGTTCTTGGAACGGCAAGCGAATGCCACCGATACCAGCAAATAGGTCAATGTAAGTGAAAGGAGCGTCCTCCCGATCACCCTGCGCAAAGGGTGCCTGATAACCTAGGGAACGTATAAACGTGAGCTCCGTAGCAGATGGACTGGTCTCGCCAGTCTCCCAACGCCGGACGGTTCTATCACCATTAGGTCCCATGCCAAGAGCGGCGGCGAACTCCTTCTGAGTCAGCGCGAGCTCCTTGCGTTTGGCAGTTATCTCTTCCCTAACGTCTTTCATGCTATCCAATCGGAACAAACTACGGACGAACTGTCCGCTAATTGACACAGCGTTATCAAGATTAAACGCGATTCATGGCAGTTGCAACACTTTGTTGCAACGCCTTTCAACGGTAACTTAGATTAACGTGTCGCACGGACAAACAATTGCCCCAACTTGCAACTAGTCAACATCAGACCTGCGTATTCAGTCACAACCTAGAGCTATCAGCAGAGGCCTCATAAGCTCGCGTCTTTTGGCGGTTTTAGAGTTCTCCTTTACGAGCTCTTTCAGCCGTTGCGCATCGAGCCCACGCCCAAGCGCGTCGTGATAGGCATCGACAATTAATGAGGGGTCCTCGCAATCGAGGCAAAGATCGACAAGCGTGCGCTCGGGTTTGGTTACCGGAAGGTCGTCGAGCCAGACGATATCCCGCTCTGCAATCTCGCGCTTTGCAAAAGAGAGGGATTCGTTTCTCGTATTGATGCGCATGGGCGCGGTCATCCTGTAGGGGGACAGATAGAAATCGCCCATTTGCTGCAGGTTCGCCGCCGTCGTACCGCTCACGGCGATGCCATCCCACTGGCGTTTTCTCTCCCACGCGCAAAGGGAGGGATTGGTGAGCTTCCAAAAAGCGTTGAGCTCGTCGGTGTCTCGGCGCTGCGTTCCGGACATCCGGTAGGCGCCGTGGCATATCCGTTCAAGACGCCCCACACGGCACGAATGTGCCAGTGCGTCTCGAGAGATATCCATGCGAGCCGCCTGGGCTGTGGTAAACACGCCCTCACTCTCGGAAAGCTCGCTTATCGCCGCTATGTTGCTAAAGTACTTCATGTTGCAATTGTAGGATATATTCATACTTTTGCAACGTGATTTTGATCTTATATGATCGGTGTGCTTGCTTGTCCCATTTCTGCCGCCACTTTACTACCGGCTCGCCATCCCCTGCTATCGAGGTCTAATACTTTTCCCACCGCCACCCAAAAACTCATCCAACATTAATCTTGGCTCAAGAATCGCTTAATCTATAACCTGCACTATAGAGTTCGACCAAGGGCGGGGCGGCGCCGCGCAACGCAGACCGCCGAACGCAACGCTCGCGCCCGGGCAGATCGCCCGGCGTCGCGCCCATCGAACGAAAGGAACAGGTCATGGACGACCTCGAAAAAGTTGAAACCATCCGCACCAAGTGCAACGTGAGCTACACCGATGCCAAGGCCGCGCTCGACGTCGCCGACGGCAACGTTTTGGACGCCATCATTTGGCTCGAGTCGCAGGGCAAGACCCAGACCACGTCGGCGCACGCCGCCACCGAGTCCGCGCCAGTCGATGAGCCCTCGGCTGAGATGGTCGCCGCGCAGGCCGCCTACGAAAAGTCGAGCGAAAAGACCGACTTCTCCAAGAAGATGGACAGCGTGTGGGAGTATCTCAAAAAGCTCTTCCGCCTGAGCCTGGACACCAAGTTTATCGCCACGCGCCGCGATGCGATCATCCTCAACATCCCCATTCTGATCCCCATCGTCGCGCTGTTTGCCTGGGGCGCCACGATATGGCTGATGCTGATTGGCCTGTTCTTTGGCATGCGCTACCGCATCGACAGCGACGGCGACGTGCCCGGCAGCATCAACAACCTTATGAATCACGCTGCCGATGCTGCGGACGACATCAAACAAAATCTGAACGACGACAAGTAATCGCAGACGGGGGCACGCATGGCACGAATCCTGATCGTAGAGGACGAGGAGAAAATCGCCCGCTTTGTGACGCTCGAGCTGGAGCACGAGGGCTACCAGGTGGAACATGCCGCCGATGGCCGCACCGCCGTAGACCTGGCGCTGGAGCGCGACTACGATCTGATTCTGCTCGACGTGCTGTTGCCGCAGCTCAACGGCATGGAGGTCTTGCGGCGTGTCCGCAAGCACAAGGATGTGCCGGTGATTATGGTCACCGCGCGCGATGCCGTGATGGACAAAGTGGCCGGGCTCGATGCCGGCGCCGACGATTACCTGACCAAGCCGTTTGCGATTGAGGAGCTGTTCGCACGGATCCGCGTGGCACTGAAGCGCTCGGAGGCCGTGCGGGCGGCTTCGGGCGTTGGC
>USNX01000008.1 GCA_900556205.1 uncultured Collinsella sp. | reverse complement strand
CCATTCACGCCTGGACTGGCGACCAGATGCCGCTCGACGGCCCGCAGCGCAAGGGCAACAAGCGTCGTAGCCGCGCCTGCGCCGTCAACATCGTCCCCAACACCACCGGTGCTGCCAAGGCTATCGGCCTGGTTCTCCCCGAGCTCAACGGTAAGCTCATCGGTGCCGCCCAGCGCGTCCCGACGCCGACCGGCTCCATCACCAACCTCTACGCTGTCGTTGACAAGAAGGTCACCGTCGACGAGGTCAACGCTGCTATGAAGGCCTACGCTGCCACCATCTCCGAGACCTTCGGTTACAACGAGGACGACATCGTCTCCACCGACATCATCGGCGAGACCCACGGCTCCATCTTCGACGCCACTCAGACCATGTGCTCTGACCTCGGCAACGGCCAGACCCTCGTTCAGGTCACCTCTTGGTACGACAACGAGAACTCCTACACCTCTCAGATGGTCCGCACCATCAAGTACTTCGAGAAGTTCGTTGCTTAATTTAGCTTTTAGCGAATAGCTCGTTGAGCGTCTAAAGAAGGGCGCGGCCTTATAGGGCTTACACCCTAGGGTCGCGCCCTTTTTATAAGAAATCGTCTGCCGTAATGGGAGGCAGACACGTACGAAAGGTAGAAGCAAACATGGCCTTTACCAAGAAGACCGTCCGCGACATCGATGTCGACGGAAAGCGCGTTCTCGTCCGCGTTGACTTTAACGTGCCTATCAAGGATGGCGTCGTTGGCGACACCACCCGTATCAAGGCTGCCCTGCCCACCATCAACTACCTCGTTGAGCACAACGCTCGCGTCATCCTCATGAGCCACCTCGGCCGTCCCGAGGGCACTGGCTTCCAGCCCGAGCTGTCCCTTGAGCCCGTCGCCAAGAAGCTCGCTGAGCTCTCTGGTCTCGACGTTGCCTTTGTCGCCGACACCTACGGCGAGAAGGCTGCTGAGGCTGTCGCCGCCGTCGAGCCGGGCAAGGTCCTCGTTCTCGAGAACGTCCGTTTTGACAAGCGTGAGAAGAAGAACGATCCCGAGATCGCCAAGAAGCTCGCTTCCTATGGTGACGTCTTCGTTCTCGATGCCTTCGGCACCGCTCACCGCGCCCAGGGTTCCGTCGTGGGCCCCGCCGCTTACCTGCCTGCCGTCGCCGGCTTCCTGCTCGAGAAGGAGGTCGACACGCTGACCGGCATCTTCGCCGAGCCCGAGCGCCCCTTCGTCGCCATCGTCGGCGGTTCCAAGGTTTCCTCCAAGATCGGCGTTCTCGATCACCTCATCGACTCTGCTGACACCCTGATTATCGGTGGCGGTATGGCCTACACCTTCTTCCTGGCTCAGGGCCTGTCCGTCGGTCAGTCCCTCAAGGAAGAGGACTGGGTCGAGCGCGCTGGCGAGATGCTCAAGAAGGCCGAGGAGAAGGGCGTCAAGATCCTGCTCCCCATCGACAACCGCGTTGCCGATCACTTTGGCGAGGACGCTGTCCCCGAGGTTGTCGCTTCCGACGCTATCCCCGACGATCGTGAGGGTATGGACATCGGCCCCAAGACCGAGGAACTTTACGCCGAGGCCGTCAAGGGCGCCAAGACCGTGTTCTGGAATGGCCCCATGGGCGTCTTCGAGTTCGATAACTTCGCTCACGGCACCCAGGCTATCGCCGAGGCTGTTGCTGAGGCCGACTGCACCTCGATTATCGGCGGTGGTGACTCCGTCGCAGCTGTCAACAAGTTCAACCTGGCCGACAAGATGAGCTGGATCTCCACCGGTGGTGGCGCTTCCATGGAGCTCGTCGAGGGTAAGGCCCTGCCCGGAGTGGAGGCGCTTCTCGATGCCTAATCGCACCCTTCTTATCGCTGGTAACTGGAAGATGAACAACGACGTCGCCGAGGCCGCCAAGCTCGCCGACGAGCTGGCTCAGGCTCTGCCCGAGGTTCCGGCTGGCGTCGAGGTGCTCGTCTGCCCTCCGACCATCGACATCACCACGGTTCATGACCGCATTCAGGCTGCCCCCATCGCCCTCGGTGCACAGAACGTGTACTGGGAGGCCAAGGGTGCCTTCACCGGTGAGTCCTCTTGCGACATGCTCAAGTCCGCTGGCTGCACCTACTGCATCATCGGCCACTCCGAGCGTCGTGACTACTTCCACGAGACTGACGAGGACCAGAACAAGAAGGCCAAGGCCCTCGTTGCCGCCGGCCTTGTTCCCGTCTTCTGCTGCGGCGAGTCCCTCGAGGTCCGCGAGGCCGGCACCTATGTCGAGCACGTCGTGAACCAGGTCAAGGCTGGCCTTGCTGGTCTTGAGATCACCTGCCCCAAGCAGGTCGTCGTCGCCTACGAGCCCATCTGGGCCATCGGCACCGGCAAGACCGCTACCGCCGAGGACGCTCAGGAGGTCTGCGGCGCTATCCGTGAGACCCTCAAGGAGATGTTCGGCGAGGAGCTCGCTAACGGCATCCGCGTGCTGTATGGCGGTTCCGCCAAGCCCGGCAACATCGCCGAGCTCGTCGCCAAGCCCGACGTTGACGGCGCCCTCGTGGGCGGCGCTTCGCTCAAGGCTGCCGACTTCGCCTCTATGGTCGTCAAGGCAGGCGAGTAGGACATATGGCACAGCGTCATCTTCCTGCACTCCTGATCATCATGGACGGCTGCGGCCTGGCTCCGGCCGATGGCGAGAACGCCGTCGCCGCTGCCAAGACGCCCTTCCTTGATAGCCTGTACGAGAAGTATCCTCACACCACGCTCGGTGCTTCGGGCGAGGACGTGGGCCTTCCCGACGGTCAGATGGGCAACTCCGAGGTGGGTCACCTCAACATCGGTGCCGGCCGCATCGTGTTCCAGGAGCTTTCGCGCATCAACAACGCCATCAAGGATGGCTCCATCGCCAAGAACGAGGTCTTCGTCAAGGCTATGGACGACGTCAAGGCTGACGGCAAGACTCTCCACCTCATGGGTCTTATGAGCCCTGGCGGTGTTCATTCTCACATGAACCACGTCGAGGCTCTGGTCAAGATGGCTGCCGAGCATGGTGTCAAGACCGTTCGCGTCCACGCCTTCATGGATGGCCGCGACGTTGACCCGCAGTCCGGTGCCGGTTACATGAGTGAGTTCTGCGCCTTCCTGGCTAAGATCTCTGAGGAGACCGGTTGCGACGCTCGCGTTGCCACCGTCTCGGGCCGTTATTGGGCCATGGACCGCGATAATCGTTGGGAGCGCATCCAGCGCGCCTACGACGTCATGGTCAACGCGTCCGATGCTGATACCGACCCCGTTGCCGGTATCAAGGCCTACTACGAGAAGGATCCGCGCGGCGACGAGTTCGTCGAGCCCTTCGCTGCCCACAACGAGGGCATCCACGAGGGCGACGCGGCCATCTTCTTCAACTTCCGTCCCGACCGCGCCCGTCAGATGACCCGCGTGTTCACGGACAAGGAGTTCGACGGCTTTGAGCGCGAGCAGATCAAGCTTTCGCACTTTGTGACGATGACTGAGTACGATCCGACGTTTGACGTCGAGGTCGCCTTCCCCAAGACGTTCCCCGAGAACGTCCTGGCCGACGTTATCGCCGCCAATGGCCTGAAGCAGCTGCACACCGCCGAGACCGAGAAGTACGCCCACGTGACGTTCTTCCTCAACGGCGGCATCGAGGAGCCCAAGGAGGGCGAGGAGCGCGTACTCGTCGCTTCCCCCAAGGTCGCTACCTACGATCTGCAGCCCGAGATGAGCGCTCCCGAGGTTACCGAGAAGCTTGTCGCTGCCATCAACGAGGATCGCGCTGATTTCTACATCGTGAACTTCGCGAATTGCGACATGGTTGGTCACACCGGTGTCTTCGACGCCGCCGTTAAGGCCGTCGAGGCTGTTGACGACGCCCTGTCCAAGGTTGTCCCGGCGATTCTCGCCAAGGGCGGCTTTGCGCTGATTACCGCCGACCACGGCAACGCCGATCACATGTTTGACGTTGCTTCCGACGGTTCCAAGCATCCGTTTACGGCTCACACCACCAACCGCGTGCCGTTCATCATCGTTGATGAGAAGGCCAAGCTCACCGGTATCGAGGACGGCCGTCTTTCCGATATCGCTCCGACCATGCTCACCATGGCTGGTATTGAGCCTTCCGCCGAGATGACGGGCCGCGTGCTCGCTACCGAGGCCTAATAGAAAACAAATACCGTTTTCTAGCAAGGGGGTTGTCCACAACCGGACAACCCCCTTTTTGGTATTTCTGCCATTTCCACCCCGTCCTTGAGTGGCAGGTAGGGGAGAGCGGGGGATTGTGGTACAGTACTGGAGTTTGAACTGTTCTATTAAGGAGCTTATCTATGGGTCCGTTCCAGATTCTTCTGTTTGTCGTTTGGGCTGTTTCTGCCGTGGCGCTGACGATTCTCGTCCTGATGCATTCCGGTAAGGGTACCGGCGTTTCGGATATGATTGCCAGCTCGCTGTATAACTCCAGCTCTGCCACGGGCGTTATGGAGCAGAACCTTGACCGCCTGACCGTCATCATGGCTGTCGTGTTTGCCGTGTGCGTCGTGCTGTGCATGTTCTTCTTCCCGCAGGGCATCGTGGGCTACTAATCACGAGCCGCATAAATACTTGAAAAGGGTCCCGCAAGTGCGGGACCCTTTTTGTTTACATATTTGTAACAGAGTCATAATATCCTCATATACTTCGCCCAACTAAAGAAAATCTCGACCGTTAACCGGAATTAGCCCCAAATCGTGCATAAAATGCGCTACTGTATTGCAATACGTTGGTCCGCTTTGTATAACCAGCCAAAACGGCGGACCGCGTTTGAATGGTTCGATTGGGCTGTCTTGACGTTGCCCGACCGAACTTACTTTGTCCTATCTCATAAGGAGGATGGCATGGCTGATTCTATGTTCCACCAGCCCGTTATGGGTCGTCGCGCCTTTGTCGGCGGTACCCTTGCTGCGAGCTCCATGGCTTTTCTTGCCGCATGCGGCAAGAAGGGCGGCGACGCTTCCGGTTCTGAGTCCGGTTCGACGCTGAACTTCTACATCAACAACCCGGTCTGCATCGACCCCTATAACGTCCAGGAGGACCAGGGCACTCAGGTCGAGTACCAGCTCTTTGATGCTCTGACCTCTTATGACGCCGAGAAGGGCGAGATCGTTCCGCTGGCTTGCGAGTCCTTTGAGGCCAACGAGGACGCCACCGAGTTCACCTTCAAGATCAAGAAGGCCAAGTTCCACAACGGTGACGACGTTACCTCCAAGTCCTTCAAGCTCGGTTGGGAGCGTCTGGTCAACACCAAGTCGGCCATCGCTACCGAGTACGGCCCTTCCGAGGTCTCCTATCACCTTTCTATGGTCGAGGGCTATGACGACCTGCTTGCCGGTAACGCTACCGAGCTCAGCGGTGTTACTTGCCCCGACGATGAGACCCTCGTCGTCAAGCTGTCTTCCGCTTACGCCGACTTCCCCTTCGTCGCCTCTCACCCGGCTCTGGCCCCGGTTCCCGAGTGCGCCGAGTCCGATGTCAAGAGCTTCTATCTTGCACCGGTCGGTAACGGCCCGTTCATGATGGACGGCAAGTGGGAGGATGGTCAGGAGATCAACCTCAAGAAGTTCGACGATTACTATGGCGACAAGGCCAAGATCGATGGCATCCACTTCCAGGTCATCAAGGACATGGAGACTGCTTACAAGGAGTTCCAGGCCGGTAACCTCGATGTCTGCGACGTTCCCGTTGCTCAGATCGATGCCGCCAAGAAGGATCGCGGCGTGTCCAAGGACGGCTACACCATGGGTGACGGCGAGCGCATGCTGCTCGGCGCCGAGCCTTCCACGTACTATCTGACCTGCAATACCACGGCCGAGCCGTTCAACAACGCCGACCTGCGTAGGGGCATCTCCCTGGCCATCAACCGTGAGGCCATCTGCAAGACCATCTTCAAGGGTACCCGTACCCCTGCCGACGGCATTGTTCCTCCGGGCATCGATGGCTACAAGGAGGGCGCATGGGAGTTCTGCGCCTACGATGTCGACAAGGCTAACGAGTACCTCGACAAGGTTGCTCCCGCTGGCGCTAACGGGGATCGTGGCATTAGCGTGACCCTTTCCTACAACCAGGACGGCGGTCACAAGGAGATCATGGAGTCCATCATCGGCGACCTCGCCAAGGTTGGCGTTACCGCTGTCTCCGATACCCCCGAGTGGTCTGCCCTGCTCGAGCAGTATCAGAACTTTAACTATCAGTTCGGTCGTCTGGGTTGGATTGCCGACTACCCGATCATGGACAACTTCCTGTATCCGCTGTTCCACTCCGACTCCCTCGGTGGCGACAACCGCTCTGGTTACAGCAACCCCGAGTTCGACGCCAAGGTCGACGAGGCTCGTACTATTGTTGACGACGAGGAGCGCGTCGCTAAGATGCAGGAGGCCGATGCAATGGTCGCTGCCGACTGCCCGGTCATCCCGGTGATGTTCTACACGCACACCATCGTCGGCTCCGATCGCATCAAGCACCTCTATGTCGATCCGCAGAAGCATGCCGAGCTGGGTACCGCTGAGCTCGCCTAAGAGTTTGCAGCTTCCGTGAGGGTCAAGTATTTACGTAGACCTCATGGGAAACATACAGTTCTCCCTAACCTGGGGTAAACTGGCTGATGGTAATTTTGGGATGCCGGTCTGGCGATCGGCATCCCATTTAGGTTAATCCCTAGATAGGGGAGTGGTATGGGTAAGTACATCGTTAAACGTGTGCTTCAGTTCATCCCGGTGTTTTTGGGCGTTACGCTGATTCTGTTCGCCCTCCAGAATATCGTGCCGGGAGATCCGATCAAGCTGATCGGTGGAGACAAGGCTCTGTCCCCCGAGGTGGAGCTTCAGCTTCGCGTCCGCTATCACCTAGTCCAGTCGGACGAGGACGGCAACGCGATCCTTGACGAGAACGGCGATCCCGTTCAAACGTCGCTCGTGGACCGTTACTTGTATTACATGAACGGCCTGCTTCATGGCGATCTGGGCAATTCATATCAGCGCAAGCTGCCGGTTACGGATATCTTTGCCCAGAAGTATCCGTATACGATCAAACTTGCCGCGTGCGCCATCGTGCTCGAGGCAATCATGGGTATCGGTGCGGGTATCATTTCGGCGGTAAAGCGTTATTCCTTCTGGGATATTTTGGTAACGCTCACCACGTCGATCCTCGTTGCGGTCCCGGCCTTCTGGCTCGGTATGTTGCTGCAGCTGTTCTTTGGCGTCATCCTCAAGGATGCCACGGGCGGTGCAATCTCCATGCCGATCTCGGGTGCCGGCGGTTCCAGCTCTCAGTATCAGGATTGGATGCACTATGTGCTTCCGACCATTACGCTGGCTTCGGTTTCGACCGCTTACGCCGCCCGCATTATGCGCTCGCAGCTGCTTGACGTCATGAACCAGGATTACATCCGTACGGCAAAGGCCAAGGGTCTCTCCAATCGCGCGATCATCGTCAAGCATGCGCTTAAGAATGCACTCATCCCCGTCGTTACCTATATTGGTGTCGACTTTGGCGGCATGCTTTCGGGCGCCATCCTGACCGAGACGGTCTTTAACTGGCCCGGTATCGGCTATGAGGTCTATCGCGCCATTAGCATGCGTGACTGGCCCATCGTTATGGGCGGCGTTACGCTCATCGTTGTCGTCGTCATGGTGATCAACCTGCTCGTCGACATTAGCTATGCATTCCTCGACCCGCGCATCCGCCTTGGCGGTCCGTCGGATAAGGCCTAAGGGAGGTACGTCTCATGCAGGAAACTGATTCTCAGTCTCAGGAGCAGGCTACCGCCACCAAGGCCGCATCTGCTCCCGCGAAGTCCCGCACGCTGTGGGGCGACGCTTTTAAGCGTCTTCGTAAGAACAAACTCGCCGTTATCGGTGTCTGTTGGATCATCATCGTCGTTGTGGTTGCCCTGACCGCAGATCTGTGGGCTAAGCCCTGGCTCGGTTCTCCGACGGCTTCCGACTCGACCACCATGGCCGAGACGTCGCTGCTGGCTCCGTGTGCAGAGCACCCGTTTGGCACCGACGCCCTTGGTCGTGACATTCTCGTCCGCGTTATCTACGGTGCGCGCGTTTCGCTGTCTGTCGGAATTATGGCCACCGCGATTTCCACGCTGATCGGTCTGGTCATGGGTGCTCTGGCCGGTTTCTACGGCGGCATCTGGGATACGATCATCATGCGCTGTGCGGACATCTTCCTGGCGTTCCCGTACGTGCTGTTCGTTGTCGCCATGATCGCCGTTATCGGCCGCGGTCTTCAGAACGTCTTTATCGCCATTGGTATTCTCGGCTGGCCTTCGATTGCGCGCGTCTTCCGCTCTGCGATCTTGACCGTCAAGGAAAACGACTATGTTGATGCTGCGCGCGCGATGGGTGCATCTGATGCTCGTATCGTCGTGCGTCACATCTTCCCGAACTCCGTCGCCTCCATCGTGGTCTACGCGACCATGAACATCGGTGGCGCCATTCTGACCGAGTCCGCTCTGTCCTTCCTCGGCATGGGCGTTATCCCGCCTACGCCTTCGTGGGGCTCCATGATTCAGGACGGTCAGCAGTATCTTCTGACTGCTCCCTGGATGATGATCATGCCCGGTCTGGCAATTCTCTCGACGGTGCTCGCCTTCACCCTGCTGGGTGACGGTCTGCGCGACGCCCTCGACGTCAAGATGAAGGACGCATAAGGATGAAGAAGAACAAGAACTATGTGGACCTGAAGGACCAGCCGGTTCCCGAGGGCCAGCATCTGCTCGAGGTCGATGACCTAAAGATGTATTTCCACACCGAGGATGGCGTCGTTCGCGCTGTCGACGGTGTCTCCTACACGCTCGATCGTGGCGAGACCCTTGGTGTCGTCGGTGAGTCCGGCTCCGGTAAGTCCGTGACCGCCATGACCATCATGGGCCTTATCTCGATGCCTCCGGGAAAGATCGAGGGCGGTGACGTTCGCTATCGCGGCCGCTCAATCCTCGAGATGACCGAGGAAGAGATGCAGCACATTCGCGGCAACGATATCGCGATGATCTTCCAGGATCCTATGACCTCCTTGAACCCGGTTTATAAGATCGGCAAGCAGGTGGGCGAGGGCCTTCGTCTGCACCGTGGCTACTCCAAGCAGGAGGCGCTCAAGCGTGCCACCGAGCTTTTGGACCTCGTTGGTATTCCCGAGCCCGAGAAGCGCGTCAATGAGTATCCGCACCAGTTCTCTGGCGGTATGCGTCAGCGCGTCATGATTGCCATGGCTCTTGCCTGCGATCCCGATATTCTGATTGCCGACGAACCCACGACGGCTCTGGACGTTACCATCCAGGCTCAGATTATTGAGCTTATGCAGGAAATGCAGGAGAAGAACGGCAACGCCATCATCATGATTACCCATGACCTGGGCGTCGTCGCCGACATGGCCGACAAGATCATGGTTATGTACGCCGGTCGTCCCGTCGAGTTCGGTACTGCTGAGGAAATCTTCTACGAGAGCCGCCACCCCTACACCTGGGGCCTTATCCGCTCCATCCCGGAGCAGGCCATCGAAGAGAAGAAGCCGCTTACGCCGATTCACGGCAACCCGCCTTCGCTCATGAACCTGCCCGAGGGCTGCGTGTTCTCGCCTCGTTGTCCCTATGCGACCGATAAGTGCCGCAAGCAGCGCCCCGAGCGCGTTGTCACCGAGTCTGGTCATTACTCTGCGTGCCACTACTCCGGTGACCCCGAGTTTCTCAAGAACGCTCCTGAGACGTCCCGTACTCGCAAGGATTCCAAGAAGGGAGGCGAGGCGTAATGGCAGATACCAACGAGCGTACTCCGTTGCTGAAGGTCGAACACCTCTCTAAGGAGTTCCCCGCTGAGTCCGGCATGTTCGCCAAGCGTTTTTCCAAGCGTGTCGTCTCTGCTGTAAATGACATCTCTTTTGAGATTTATCCTGGCGAGACCTTTGGTCTGGTTGGTGAGTCTGGTTGCGGTAAGTCCACGACGGGTCGCACCATCATGCGCTTGACCAAGCCGACCGCCGGTAAGGTGTTCTTCCAGGGCAAAGATGTTGCCGAGATGAGCAAGCATGAGATCAAGGACATGCGTCGCGAGATGCAGTTCATCTTCCAGGATCCCTATGCTTCGTTGAACCCTCGTATGACCATCGGTGAGATCGTCTCCGAGCCCATGACCATTCACGGGGTGGGCACCAAGGAGGAGCGTATCGAGCGTGTTCGCGAGCTGCTTGACGTTGTCGGTTTGAACCCCGAGCACATCAACCGCTATCCGCATGAGTTTTCGGGCGGCCAGCGTCAGCGCGTCGGCATTGCCCGCGCTTTTGCGCTCAAACCCAAGCTGATCATCTGCGACGAGCCGGTTTCTGCTCTGGACGTGTCCATTCAGGCCCAGGTCTTGAACCTGCTCAAGGAGCTTCAGGACAAGTTTGGCACGGCGTATCTGTTTATCGCGCACGACCTGTCCGTCGTGCAGCACATTTCCGATCGCGTTGCCGTTATGTATCTGGGTAAGATGGTTGAGGTTTCGGACTGGAAGACGCTCTACAGCGAGCCCCACCATCCGTACACGCAGTCGCTGCTGTCTGCCGTTCCGGTTCCCGATCCTGATATCCAGAAGACCCGCAAGCGCATCATCCTCGCTGGCGATCCGCCGTCGCCGCTGGATCCGCCGACCGGCTGCCGTTTCCACACTCGCTGCCCGATCGCTCAGGGTATCTGCTCCGAGAAGCTGCCCGAGTTTAAGGAAGTCGCACCGGGCCACTGCTGCGCCTGCCACTTCGCGGAGCCGTTCCCGATCAAGGAATCGCACATCGACCTGTAGTCGGTTGTTCTCGTCCGGGCCCGTGCTGGACTTAGTTTTCAGAACGTCCTCGACCATGGAAACCCCCTTATCCTGCTCCTTCGGAGCTGCGGATAAGGGGGTTTCCTGGTCTGCGGAATGTTCTGAAAACTAAGTCCAGCACGGGCCCTGTGTTACCACTGCAGAGGGGTGCGATTCCTTGATCGCTCACTTTATCTAATAAGAAATTGAGTGAGGCCGGAGCTTTGGCTCCGGCCTCCCCATATAAGGGCTCGGCTTTGCCGAGCCACCAAATTTGCATCAGCCCCCAGAACATGTTTGAGAACTGTGTCCGGAGTACATACTCCTAGGGCCGGAATGAGGTCGCTTTCCAACGCATTCCGCAGGGGGCGGCATTATTTTGTAGCGCGAAGCGCGGAGCAAAATAATGCCGCATGCCCGAGGACGCGTTGGAAAGCGACCTCATTCCGGCCCGAACAGGTCCGTCTACCTGCACATTTACAAATTCGTAAACTTTTTTGAAAAAAGTGCTTGCACAGTTCTCGAATCATAGGTTATTATCTTCCTCGTTGAACGCGCGGGTCCAACAAAACGAACCGTGAATCAACAACATAGCATGTCGGAGTGGCGGAATTGGCAGACGCGCTAGCTTGAGGTGCTAGTGACCGCTTTTTGGTCATGCGGGTTCAAGTCCCGCCTCCGACACCATCGCATTTGAGAAGCCTCTTCGGAGGCTTTTTTGTTACCGATAGACGGTGGGGTCCACGATGGAAACGCTTGAACGCAACGAGTGGGCAGACGTTGCCCAACTAGTCGAGATCACGAGCGATGCTGTCATCATCTGCGAGCTCGACGGAACCATTCTGCATGTGAATAATCGCTTACTTGGTTTGATGTGCGAGGAACGCGCCGACGTCATCGGTGGAGATGTTAAAGACGTCCTGTACTCGTCCGCTTTTGAACGTGCGACGGAACATCGTCTGCCATTTGAAACTGATGGCTCCGAGAACGAACTGATGCTCAAGCTGAGTGACGGCTCCTTTATCCCCGTCTTGGTTCGTGCAGGCTCCGTAACGCCTCCACGCATCTTTGGGCGCCGCGCGCCACGTGTTCTGGTGGCGCTCCATAGCATCGAAGAACAGTATTCGCACGACCGTCAGCTCAAGCGTGCGCTTTCGGAGCTTAGAGTGGCGAACAAGCGCCTCTCTGGCACGCTCTCGGTCATTATGAGCACTGTGGGCTCCGATGAGTTACCCAGCCTGCTTGATACCGTTTTGAACCAGCTTGTAGGAACACTCGATGCTTCGGGTGCCGCTATCTATTTTTCTGAGAGCGGCGGTTTTAAGCTACGCGGTGTTTCCAAGGAGCTGTACGATAGCTACCTGCCCGAGTTTTTGCCGTATGGCGCTGGCATTCCGACGTATGTTCTTCGCGAGTCGCGTGCCTGTCGCTTGTCGATTCAACAGGACCTTGAGGGCGATAGGGCCGCCTCCGGTATGTTCATGGACTTGGACAATCGTTCTAAGCACCTGTTGCGCGTGCAGGATATGCCTCCGTACCGCAGCGAGATCTGTCTTCCCGTTTTTTACGGTACGCAGATCCTTGGCGTGCTGGAAGTTGGTTGGAAACGCCCCCAGGCACCGCTCGCCTATGACGTTAATGTACTCGAGGTCATTTGCGATTACCTGTCTATCCAGCTGGTCGGCATGGCATCGAGCCTTCGCTCTCGTCGTACGGCCGAGCTTGGCCGCTCGCTCAATGTCTTACGTGATGAGTTGTTTACCTTTCTAGACGATTCCGCCGCGGCTACCCAGGCGGTATCGTCCGAGATCTGCAATATGCTCAACTGCCATTTTTGCCCTGTTGAGTATGACGCCAGTCTGGACTCCTACGTCATAGATTTTGAAGGCGGCAGTCGCGTTGCTTTGCCGGACGATCCCGAGAAGCTTTTCTTTTCCACGACGGCGCCGGCGGCACGTCTGGGGGCTGGCCCTGATGGCTTTGAGGCATCTGTTTTGGGCGGCACGAGTGCCGAGGACCTTAAACACGTCCGTATAACTCGCGTTGACGAATCGATGCCTATGGGAGGCTGGCTTAGGGCGCATGGTCTGCCTTGTCAAGGTCTCTACGTCGACTCCGGCATCGAGGCGGGGCGCCCGCGCTCTGAGGGTGATGGCAAACACAGTAACGACGCGATTGTTCCTGCTTCTGTTGCGAAGAGCCCGACTACGCGCGCGCTGCTGCTTCGTGATGGTAGCCAAGAGCCGATTGATGACCTTGAATATGACTACTTGGTGCACTTGGCGCATGACTTTGAACTGATCTATGAAGGCGAATCTCAAAAGCGCGAGGAGCGCCATATCGCTCAGACCCTCCAGATCGGCATGAGAAATTCCCTGGGGGATGTTCCGGGTATCGCAACCGATTCGGTGTACCTGTCGGCCACGAACTCGGCGTTGGTCGGCGGCGATTTCTATACGCTCATCCGTCTTCCCGACGACTGCGCCGTCATGATTCTGGGTGATGTGTCTGGCAAAGGCATTGAGGCCGCATCGATGTCCGCGCTCGTCAAGACGGCCCTGACGGCATATGCCTGGGAGGGCGCTGGACCGGCCCGCATGGCACGCTCCCTTAACAGCATGCTCATGGGCTTTTCGAGGGTCGAGACGTTCGTGACAGCCTTTATCGCCAAGATTGACCTTAAAGCCGGACGCGCAACGTATTGTTCGGCGGGCCATCCTCCGACCATGGTCATCAGGCCAGAGTCGATGCCGCTGGGTGGCGGCGAGTCCCGTGGGGGAGAGGTCGAGCTGCTTGGATGCCAATCGGGCGTAATCGGTGCCTTTGAGAGCATGGTGTACGAGACAGGCGTGTTTACGTTCGCCCCCGGCGACATGCTCTTCATGTATACGGATGGAACGATTGAGGCCCGCGACCGCACCGGAGCGTTCTTTGGCGAGCAGCGCTTGCGCGACCTTCTGCTTTCTGTTTCGGGGGAGGGCGTGTCGGGCATTTGCGGCAAGGTCTTGGGCGAGCTTGACCGATTTACCGAATCGGCGCTGGACGATGACATTGCATTGGTGTCCCTTGAGTTTTTACGGGGTCGTTCATAGACGACGCTGGGCGGGCTGAATCCGTACGGTTGGGGAAACGAATGCATCGAGTGGGCTTTTTTGGGGAACCATGGTCGTATGAATGAGTGGAATGACATAGCGGTTTTGACGCCACCAGGCGATATCGACATCGCCACGGTGCCTGCGTTGCGTCGGCGGTTGGATGCTTTGATTGGCCGCGGCGTGTGTCGTGTCGTCATCAACTGTCAGACTGTTAGCTTTATCGATTCGACGGGCTTGGCATTCCTGCTTGCGCGCGCTCGTGAGCTCATGAGGCGAGAAGGCCTGCTTTCGCTCGTCAATGCATCAGGTGAAGTTGTTCGCTTTTTGGAGATTGCTCGTCTTGTCGATATCCTTCATGTCGCGGGGCCGGCACGGGAGTCTATTCCCGCCATTCCGGTGGGGGAGCTGCCTCGCTGGAGTAAGAGCGTCGAGGTCCGTCAGGGTATCGAGAATCTTCCATACTACCGACATCGCATCGCCGAACTCCTTGAATCGCTTCCGTTGCGCCGCGACGAGCGCTACGATGTCGCATTGGCGTCGGGGGAGGCGCTGGGTAATGCCTATGACCATGCGGGCGGTATCGGGTGCGTCCTGACGGTTCAGGCCTATGGCGATCGCGTCGTGGTTGAGGTGCTTGATCGAGGTGCTGGCTATTCTATCGATGAAACGAGCGAACCGGTCGCATCTGAGGAGCGCGGCCGTGGTATCAAGCTTATGCGTTTGCTCGTCGATAACGTGGATGTTGCTCGTCGTACAGACGGCGCTGGCACGCGCGTGCAGATGGTGAAGCTGTTTAGCGGAGCGCTGGAATCGTGTGCCTAGCCAATCGCTTTGGCGCGTTTAGCTACCAAGAACATGCGGCAGGCAACTTTTTTGAAAAAAGTACTTGCGTCTTTTGGACAACTCGCGTAAATTAATAACCCGCAAGCGGACATGGCTCAGTTGGTAGAGCACAACCTTGCCAAGGTTGGGGTCGCGGG
>USNX01000007.1 GCA_900556205.1 uncultured Collinsella sp. | reverse complement strand
ATCAATCAGACTCATGTCTTCCCTTTCGTCTCTCGCATTCCCCGCTTGCCGAGGCGGCTGCCGCCGTCTGACGTTGCGAAAACGCGGCCCGGTTCGGTAACAAAAAACCGCCCTCGGGCATGTGCATTGCCCAAGGACGGTTGAATTCCGCGGTACCACCTTGTTTGACCCGGCGGATGTCTAGCCCGCCGCGCCCACTCTTTGCCCCTTGTCGCGAGGCTCACGGCTTCCCTACTGGGGCTCCGCCGCCGCTGGCCGCGCGCCCGTTGAGGTCGCTGCTCGGGAGTGAACGCTTGGCCCTTGCCGCCGCAGGAAGGCTTGCAGCCCATGACCTTCCCTCTCTTGCCGGCGACACGGCGGGCAAAACCCTCTCCGTCAACGCATTGGGCTATAGGATAACACATTTCGCGAGCGCATCGCCGCGTTCCGTTTTGTTCGTGCTGGGTACAAGGCAGGTAGTTGTGCAAACTGGCCGTGCATCCGCCTGCGGCGCTCGGCCTGCGAGATTAAGGATACGGTATGGGAAAGAAACTCGATAAGAAGGCCAAGGCCGCCGTGGCAAAGGCCGCCAAGGGCGTCAAGGCCGCTAAAGTCGACAAGGCCGTCAAAAAGTTCCGCAAACTCGAGGGCAAGCTGTGGACTCGTGAGTACCTGCTCAAGATTGCCGAGTTCGATGGAGCGACGATTGCTCCTGCCAATGGTGCTGCCGCCCGTGCCGACGCCATGGGCACGCTTGCCGGCGAGCATCACAAGCTGCTGACCAGCGAGAAGTCCGTTGAGCTCGTACGCTCGTTAGCGCGCGAGACCGTCGCCGGCGGCAAAATCGACGACCCGCAGCTGCTCGACGAGATCCGTGTGCTCGGTCGCGACCAGCGCGAGGCAAGCGTCATCCCCACCGAGGAGGCCGAGGCCTGGACCAGGCTCACCTGCGAGGCCGATGCCGTGTGGCACAAGGCCAAGACGGACAATGACTGGGCGAGCTTTGAGCCCTATGTGGATAGGATCGTCGCCCAACTTAAGCATCAGGCCGAACTTATGGACCCCAAGCGCGACCCATACGATGTTTGGCTCGACCAGTACGAGCGCGGCCTTTCCGCCAAGAGCTTCGATGCGTTTTGCGATGAGGTCAAGGCGACGGTCGTGCCGCTCGTGCACGCCATCGGCGAGCGCAGCCAGCAGCCCGATGCCGACTTTTTGCACGCCCGCGTGCCCGAGGCCGCCCAGCGCGCCATGAGCTTCGACCTTATGAAGCTTGTCGGCCTGAACCTGGACGACACCACGCTTGCCTTTACCGAGCACCCGTTTAGCGAGGGCTTTGCCGTGGGTGACGCGCGCATCGCGACACACATCTACGAGGACGATTGCATCTCCAACGTCTACAGCATCATCCACGAGGCGGGACACGCCATGTACGAGCTGGGCGTCAATCCTGCCTATGCGCGCACCTGTCTTGAGGGTGGCACCTCCATGGGCATCCACGAGAGCCAGAGCCGCTTCTTCGAGAACACCGTGGGTCGCAGCCGCGCCTTTATGGGACCGCTGCTCGAGGTGCTGCGCCGCCACGCACCCGAGGTCTACGGCGACGTCGACGAGGACACGCTCTACCGCGCCGTGAACATCGCGCAGCCGTCGTTGATCCGCACCGAGGCCGATGAGCTCACCTATCCGCTGCACGTTATGGTGCGCTACGAGATCGAGCGCATGCTGTTTGCCGGCGAGGCCATGGCCAAGGATATCCCCGCGCTTTGGAATCGCTTTATGGACGAGTACCTGGGCATTCCCGTTCCCGACGACACGCACGGCTGCCTGCAGGATACGCACTGGAGCGGCGGCTCGTTTGGCTACTTCCCCACGTATGCGCTGGGCAGTGCCTACGATGCCATGTTTGTGCCGGCCATGTGCCGCGACGGTGTCGACCTCAACGGCGCCTGTGCGAGTGGCGACCTGACACCCGTCCGCGCCTGGCTGGGCGAGCACATTTGGCAGTGGGGCCGCGCCAAGGACGCGCCGGAACTCATCAAGGACGCCTGCGGTATGGCCTTTGACGCCCGCTACTACTGCAGCTACCTACAGGACAAGTTCACCACGCTCTACGAGCTGTAAGGCATAACCGACACGCCAACGCAAAGGGGGCGCCGCGGAACCAATCCGCGGCGCCCCCTTTCCACCTAGTCGTTTAAGAACGTCCCCAATGACTACCTTACAGAGCTTCCAGCGCGGCGGCGATGCGCTTCATGGCGGCATCGGCAGATGCTTGGTCGGGCGCCTCGGCCAGCACGCGAATCACCGACTCGGTTCCGCTCTTGCGCACGAGCACGCGGCCCTCGCCTGCCAGCGCAGCCTCGGCCTCGGCGATGGCGTTCTGCACGCCCATGTTCTCGAGCGCGGCGTCCTTGTCCGCCACGTGCACGGCCACCTGCGCCTGTGGCAGCAGCTTGCACGGAGCCGTGAGTTGCGAGAGTGTCTCGCGCTCGGCACGAATCACTTCCATCACGCGCAGCGAGGTCATAATGCCGTCGCCCGTGCGCTCGATATCGCCAAAGATCGTATGGCCCGTCTGCTCGCCGCCCAGGCTGTAGCCGCCCTCGCGCATCTTGGCATACACGTGACGGTCGCCCACGCCGCTGGTCACGGCGCTCAGACCGGCAAGCTCCAGCGACTTGACCAGGCCAAAGTTGCTGGCGATCGTCGGCACCACGGTACCGCCCGAGAGGCGCCCGTGCTTGTTCAGATACACGCCGCACACGTACAGGATCTGGTCGCCGTCGACCACGCGACCGCGCTCATCCACGGCCAGGCAGCGGTCGGCATCGCCGTCGTAGGCAAAGCCCACGTCCAGGCCTTGCTCCACCACATGGCGCTGCAGACGCTCCATATGCGTGGAGCCGCAATCGACGTTGATGTTAAAGCCATCGGGCGCGGCATTGATCACGCGCACGTCGGCACCCAGTGCGTCGAACACCGGCTTGGCCACCGAGGATGCCGAGCCGTTGGCGCAGTCGATGCCGATCTTGACGCCCTGCAGCGAAAAGTTCGCGCTTGCGATGAGCGAGGCAATATAGCGGTTGCGACCCTGCATGTAGTCCACCGTGGCGCCAATGTGGTTGCCCGTTGCCAGCGGTACCTCGCTCTTGCCATCGATATAGTCCTCGATGAGCTCCAGCACGTCCTCGTCCATCTTAAAGCCGTCGCTGTTGACGAGCTTAATGCCGTTATCGCAAAACGGGTTGTGGCTCGCGCTGATCATGATGCCGCAATCGAAGCAGCCCTCCACGGTCTGATGCGCTACGCCCGGCGTGGGGATCACGTGCAGCATATAGGCGTCCGCGCCGCTCGCGACCAGGCCGCTCACCAGCGCCGCCTCGAACATATAACTCGAGCGACGTGTGTCCTTGCCCACGATGACGCGCGCCTTAGCACTGCGGTTAGCGCCGTAATACCAGCCCACAAAACGGCCAATCTTATAAGCGTGCTCTACCGTCAGCCCAACGTTGGCCTCACCGCGAAAGCCATCGGTGCCAAAGTACTTCATGCGCTCTCCTTACAAAATAGGGGCGAACAGATTGCCTGTCCGCCCCAAAATGGTACTCGATTATCTGCGCTACCAGAAAAACCCTACGCCGACGCGCTGTCGCGAGCCGCCTGGCATGTAGGAGTCTGACGCAGCGTAAGCGGCTTGTCCCCCGCCTCGGCCGACGTGGTCAGCGTATACGTAATCGTCGTCGTCTCGCCAGCATGCAGGTCAACGGTGCCCGAATAGAAGGGGATTCCATGCCACGTAGCGGCGCCAAGACCAAACTGGGTGCCCTCAACCGTAAGGTCACTGATGTTGCCGCCCGTCGGGGCAAACAGTGAGACATTCAGACGCTCGTCGTCGCGCGCGGCATCGGGCGCGCTCGCCGCGACGTAGTCGGGCAGCTTGCCTGCCTCCTCCTGCGTCATGATGTTCGTCAGGGTAACGGTGATGCGATACGAGCACGTGCCGTCACCGTTCTTGATGCCCTGGCCAATCTGCGTATCGGCGTTCAGGTACCAGTCGAGCTTGGAGAAGCTCAGGTTGTTAAAGTAAACGCCGGCAACAGGATCGGCACTCGGGTCATCCGGATCGGGCAGCGAAGCGTCAATGCCCGTCTCTTTGATGGCATTCTGCTCATCATCGTTTCTCATCCACGCGATCAGGCGGCCCTCTTCGGCACCGCGCTCAACGGCGCTGACAAGCTTCGTAACATCGACATCGCCGATACCGCCAAGGACCTTGTCGAAGGCAGCGCTGGCGACGGATGCAAAGATACCGTCCGATTCCTCGACCGGATAGTTCCAGTACACATCGTGCATGAGGACCTTTGCGGCGTTGGTGCCGTCGACAACCGTTCCGTCGGGAAGTGACACGTTACCGACCAGGCCCAGCAGATACTGCAGGAACACCGGGTCGATACCGATGACGCCATCAACGTCCTGTCCATACTGGGACTTCCACAGCGCGGCGACACGCTGCGAGTTGCGGGGCCAATCAGGCGAATAGGTATTGCCCGAGTTGTACAGGTTACTGTGGTTGCCAAACAGCGCCTCATCCTCTTCGTCGACGCTCTCGACTGCCTCATCCTCACTGAGTCCAATGCGGGGAACAAACTCGCCAATCGACATCTGGCCGTCAGTGACCGAAATCAGGCCCTGCGAACCGCCAAAGCCGCCGCAAGCACGAATCTCGACGTTGTTCATGGCGTACACAAGGTAGTTGCGCGTCTGGCCGTTGGCGCCGAGCATCTGGGGAAGGACGGGGGCGACCTTCTCCGCCGCGTCAACCGCGCCGTTGAGGGTGGCAAAACCGTCCTTGGCCTTATCGACCAGCTCGGTCACCTGGGAAATATGAGTATCGCCAATGCCCTGGACCTTCTCGTTGGCGCTCTTGAACACCTTCGAGCTGCTGGAAAGCGAATCGGCAACGGCCTGCAGCGCGGACACGTTAATCATGCCGTCCTGGAACAGCTTGCCGGGCGTGGCCTGCGAAAGGTTGTCGGCCATGGGAACCAGCGCGTTGCTCGAGACATCGGACAGAGCATCAATCATGGTGCGGGCTGCGTTGATGTCACTGCCATACACCGGGATAAACGAAGCCGCCGTCCACAGCGGGCTCGAAGTCTCCGCCTTCATGCTGTCGCAGAGCTCATCGATCTTCTTCGCATCGTCGGGCAGCGTCGAAAAATCGCCCGACGTGACCTTGTCCTTAAGGCCACCGACGATCTCGACAGCCTCCTTCGCTTCGCTCTTTACGGTCTTTGCCGAGTTAAGCAGCATAAAGCCGCTTGCGCCAAGCGCAACGAGAAGCACCGCGACTACAGCGGCAATAATGGCGCCAGTGTGACGCTTCTTGCCCTCGCCCTTGCGATGGCGATGACGGACCAGACCGTCAGAGGTCGAACTCGACGAAGCGTCGCTACCGTAGTTCAAGCCAAAATCGTAATAATCTTCCTTGGATCCCGAGCCCGCAAACTCGGCACCGCTATCATCCAGGCGGGCGAACGTGCCAGTCTCGGAGGCGCCGGTGTAGATCGTGCCAAGGTTACCCGTAAGCCCCGCGCCACCGGCAGAGGGAGTATTGTTGGCGGCCTTGCCGGCATTAACGTTGCCGGCAGCATTCGCGGCGTTGGCAGCACCTGCGTTGTTCGCAGGCACCGAAGGAGCCCCGCTCGGCTGCGACGTGGAGGTTGCACCGCCCGCAAAGACATTCCCTCTTGCACGGCCGGTCTTTTTTGCCTTTTGAGACTGCTCGTACAGAGCGGTAAACATCGCCGTCTCGCCCGGGGACACGCGCTTACCGGAACCGCCCTGTCCAGCGCCGCCCGGCGTGCCGGCCTTACCAGCCCCGTTCGGACGCGGCGGAACTGCAGGGCGGCCGCTATCGCTGCCCTTAAAGTGATTACCAGCCATAAAGAAATCCTCGCAATTGAGTCGCAATGAAAAAGTCCATAACGTTACTAGTTTATGGCATTTTGAGCATCGACAGCTAAACTCCAGACACGGACGTCAATTGGCGAAAATGCGGCACAACACCTTTTCTGTCTTGGCGGCGGTGCCAGCTACACCGTGAGGAACATCATCACGATGATCATGGCAAAGCCGATAAGGTCGGTTGGCAAAAACACCGTCCCCAGCATAACGGCACTGGTGATGGTCGCCGAAACCGGCTCCACAGTTCCGATGAGGCTCGCGCGCACCGAGCCGATGTCCTTAACGCCCTGCATATAGAGCATGTAAGCAAAAAACGAGCCGATAACCACGAACACCGCGAGCGCCTCGATGCCGGCAGCGTCGAGCGCCGGCATATGCGCCCAGGGCTGCACGAAGACGCACGAGACCACGCCCGCCGTGAGCATTGCCGAGCCCGTGACGATGGGGCTGCCGTATTCGGGCAGGATCTTGGCGGGAATCACCGCCATACACGCGGCGCTGACCGCACACATAAGACCTGCTGCCAGGCCAAGCGGCGAGATATTCAGGCTGGTGGGGTCGCCGCCGGTGGCGATTAAAAAGGTTCCACCCAGAGCCAGGCCAATGCCGATGACTTCGCGAGTACGCGGCATGCGGCGATCGGTCACGCAGGCGTAGCCCATGATGATAACGAGCTGCAGGCACTGGAGCACCGTCGCGGTTCCGGCGTTCGTCAGGCGCACGGCCGAAAGATAGCAAAACTGGTTGAACAGCAGGCCAAAAGCGGTAAAGAGCAGCAGCTGCTTGCGATCAGCGGGCGTCGTCCAAAGCTTGACCAGGCGTGCGCGGTCGCGCGTGACAACCACAGCCATAAAGAGCAGGCCGGCGAGAATCTGACGCACGCTCATAAGCCACAGCGTATCGACATGGTAGGTATCGAACAAAAAACTCGCGCTGGTGCCCGAGAAGCCCCAAAACGAACCGCCCACCAGCGTAGCCAAAACGCCCGTGATCATCTTGCGCGACGACGCATCGTTAAGGCGCTCGCGCCAGGCGCGACGGGTGTTGCGGCTGAGCTCGTCGGTGCCCTCGGGCACATCAATGTTCGATATATCGGTCATCGGCACCGAAGCCCCTGCGCCTTCGACCTGCTCGACACACTCTTTGCTCATTCCACTCCCCCGAAACAGCCTGGAAACAATTCGGCTTACCTTACCACGGCGAAGTCACCAGCTGGAGGCTTGTCCGCTTATCGGTAGGACAATTCCGCAGGCGTCTTTCCATAGCTCGATACCGCAATGGCCTTGCATTATGCGACAGCCAAATCGCGGCAGCAGGCACTTTTGAGATGGATATGACAAAGCCCCCGAATTCCACAATGTAAGCGATTTTTAAAAATGTTCTTGCCACCGAGTTCAGGCTCCGTTATATTATCCCTTGCGCGCTTGCGTACCCTTGATCGGGCGTTTAGCTCAGGGGGAGAGCGCTTCCCTGACACGGAAGAGGTCAGAAGTTCAAATCTTCTAACGCCCACCAAATGTTCGCAGCTCAGAGGCTATGTCCTCTGGGCTGTTTTGTTTTATGTCGCCAAATCCGCCGGCAGTTCCAACCGCCCAACTAGCCAAAAGCCGACCATCTACTTGCCGATATATCCATCGGCATAACCAATCAGTCCGCACCGCAACTTCTCAGCAAAACGCCGCGATGTCTGCGCCCTGCGGTATCCTTGGGCCACTTGCACCTGCAGCACCAAGGAGCCGCCATGCGCACCGAGCTCGATGTCCCCTTTTCGCACAAAGAAGAAGCCAAGGCGCTGGGCGCCAAATGGGACCGGACCAAGAAGGTCTGGTATGTACCCGGCGGCGTCAACCCCGAGCCCTTTGCCGAGTGGCTGCCCGGTGTTGACCGATCCGACCCCTCAGCGCCGTATATATATCTAGTACTGGGCAAGCGCGAGTGCTGGAAGTGTCACAAAGAGACCTCGGTCGCGGCCTTCGGCATTCCCTATCGAACCGATAACGACGAGAGCGTCGCCATCGCGCACGCGCCCAACGAGTCCGGGCACATTGCCATCGACACGGCCAACGCCAACGCACTCGCCATCGTGCCCGCTCTTGGCTGCGTGCCGGGCGAGATCCGCGACTACCTTCATAAGCGCTGCGGCTACAAGCCCGTAGGCGCGCGAGCCTCCAAAGCCCCGTCGCTCGGCAACACGTGCACCAGTTGCGACGCGCTGCAAGGCAGCCGCTATCTGTTCGAGGAGCCCTCGTCCCCGTTTGCCCTCACTGCCATCAACAAGCTGCCGGCACTGGAGTTTATACGCGTCGAAGTTGCCGGCGTCTTTGGCGTCCCGACCACGCGCACCGACTTTGACCAGGCGCTCTTTACCTGGGCACGCGACCATCACGCCGAGTTCCACAGGCAACTCGGTGAGGGGGTTTATTTGTAGAGACGGAGAAGCCTTCACAGCCAGCTCCTCCGCATCACCTATCCCTCGTCGCCGGCGTCATACACGATATCGAGGCCACAAACAGGGCATTTCTCCGGATACACCGGCATATGAACGCCTGTCTGTTTTCTCACTTCGTCGCTGAGTCTGTCGCGCGCATCGATGAACCGAATATCGAGACACGGTATTTGCGAGCCGCAGCAAGGGCAGGTGACGACAAACGACCCGCAATCAACCTCTACGCTCGGAAACATATTGTTGTCTATAAGGGCACACGGCAGTTTTCCGTACTTCCCCATCGCAATATCGCCTCGCCAGCTCATACACGCTCCCCTCTCGCTATACAAAACAGGAAGAGCATGCACCGGCGGGCGTGCGCGAGATTGTATCGCCACGCGATCCGATCAAACAACACGATCGTCAAAGAATACCAAAGCCAAATACGCTAATACGGCAGAAGCCCCGCCTTTTCACGCTTCTTTTCCGAGCGATCGAACTCAATGCGATGGGCCTCAAGAAACACCGTATTGGGTCGCCACTGACGCTCATTCGGCTGCCTTAGCGTCGCACCCGCAAAGGAAGCGTAGTCGGTCTTATCCAGCAGGTACGATCCGCACAGCCGATATTCGCCGCAAACAGGCTCAAACGAAATCAGGTGAGCATCAAATAGGGAATGAAGATCGCGCCGAAGCAGAATGCCATTGCTGGCAACCTGCGATTTGGGTCCCGAGTAATTCTCGATATGTGCAGCCTCCAGAGCTTCGCTGACGCCGCAGTCCGACACCGCGCAACGGCCGTCATAGGCGGCAACGAGCTGCTTGCGGAACCATTGCTGCCCCAATCGCTCGCGCCTTAACGCATAGCGGACCTTTTCGTCGTCGGTCGCACCCTGTCCGGCAAACTCAATATCGACGGGCATGTGCTTCAGATAACTCATGTCGGGTGCAAAACGAGGGTCCGGTCCGCCTTTATGAACAGGACCGTGCAGAACAAACCATCCGTTTTCGGGCTCGAACCGCTCAACAAACGCAAGGCCGAGCACCTTGTAGCCCACCTCGGTTGCAAATATGACTCCGACCGGAACGCCACATTCCATGCAGTTGAGCATTTTACGGTTATAGTCTTGGTCTCGAGAACCAACGGCGCCTGGCGCTTGAACCGAATACTTAATGACCCACGTGCCATCGTCCAAATAGAGCGGAGGCACATCGGTGTAGAAGCTCTTTTTAGAGTTATGGACCGAAAGCGCAAAGATCTTATTGGGATCTTGCTTCACCCGATCCTGGCCCGGCCAGAAGATCCCTGAATCCCGCGTTACGGGAAAGAAGTCCGAGCCAATTCTCAAACGATACTGATACTGAGGGCTATCTTCCTTGGTGTGGTGCGGAAGGCTGGTCCAAACGCCGCCGCGCTGTTCCTCACCCAGAAACCACTCCCATGCCTCAACGTATTCGGAAGGCACGAGACTGCAGGCGCGGTCATAGCTTGGTCCATCCATCAACGGAACAGCAAGGTCAATGTCGTTCATCGCCAGCACCTACAACCATACGAACGCGAGTCATGCCCCTCAATAATATGGCCGGAAGTCAATTATTACGAGATCTCATTCCGCGATCGGCACATCGTTGATGCTCTCGGTTTGCCGCTGGCGCGCTTGTACCCCGCTACCCCACTCCCCTGTATACTGATGTAGCACGTGTTTCATCCGGGCTTGTTGGGCCGGATTGTTCATGGGAGGGTCTTATGGCTGCTTCGAATCCGCCTAAGGGAAGCGTTTCTTCTTCGTCCATCAAGCCGGTTACGCGCAAGGCTGTGCGTTGCCAGCGCGAGGTCGCCTGGCTTGTCACGCAGGCGGCGGGCAGGCTTGTGGCGACCACTCAGGACGTCAATGCGCCTACGCCGAGCTTTGTGTTAGCGGCGGCACTGGATTTTGTGCGCCAATTGGAGCTTGCCGCACAGGATGCCAGCGGCCACCTCGACTACCAGAATGTTATGGCGCCCGACCTGCAAACGTTCTGCCACATGGCCAAGTTGCCCGCCGCACCCAATGCGCTTTCGGACGCAGGCTACATGTTTACGCTTTCGGGCGCGGACCTTATCCGCGACATCTACGCATACTGCAGCGAGCTCGCCGAGCGCCACGTCTTTGACGCGGCAGAAGTCAAACCGGGATATGCCATCAAGCTGGTTCTTAGGCTGTTCTTGATGGACGGGTTCGGGGCCATGCCGGCGTAAGCCGAGTCTTTAGCATCACCGTCGACTGGGCAACAACCGCTTTACCTTAATGGACACCAATCGAGGGTCGATTATTGGGTCGCCTCGTCCACTAACGCATCTATCCCACGCGCTCTGACAGTCGATACTTGCGGTTGCGGCTCGTCGCCGGCGCCGTGGGCTCAAGCTCGCCTTGAGCAATGAGCGCGTTGACGCGCGACCTAACCTGGGAAATTGTAAGCCCCGTGCGTTCTGCCAGCTCACGCGTCCCCAGCTCGCCGTAGTGTTTGAGTGCCGTCACAATTAAGCCCCCGCCATAATCGACCGGCTCGATCTTTGAACGGTAAAGTACGACCTTGAACCGATCGAATCCCGGGCAGAACAGGGGCTCGGCCAGACCATGCGCGCGCATGGCATCGATCATCATCGGGATGCCCGAGCCATTGCCCTCAGCCGGCGAACCTGCGCCATCCGGCAGCGGGACAATCGACATGAGTTTCACGAGCGTCGCGTTACGGCATCGGGAGCTGCCGTCAAACAAGTTCTCGCGAGTCTTTCCCCCGTAAAGGCCGCCAGGATTCGTCACCTCGACACGATCGTCAAAGACGTCGACGGCAATCGATTGTCCACAGAACCGATCCCCGTATTCTCGATGGATTACGGCGTTGGCGATTGCCTCGCGCAGAACCTCCTCGGGAATCTCCAGCGAGTCGACACGCGAGACGCCTTGGACGGTCGAGGTTCGCCGCAAATTCTTGGCGACGGCTGCGACGGCATCCGAGATCATCTCGCCCAACGTTCCCTCACAGATTGTGCGGTCCATGAACCTCAGCGACCCCGCAGCTCCCTTTTGAGCTCCCACGTGGACAGCCACATCAATGAAGAGCTTGGGATAGAACTGCTGAGGGTAAACGCCCGCGGCAAGGAGGCCGGCCTTGGTAACATTGCCCTGGAAGTCGAGGAAATTCAGACGCTCCATCTTTGTCTTCTTGTCCGCCGCACCGCGCATCGCTCGAGGCGCCAACGAATAGGCACGCTCTATCGTGCGGTCGACCAGCGACTCGTCGAGATCGCCCACACTCGTGCCGGGCACCGCATCGCGATCGCTAGGACTCGTCCGTTCATATGACGACAGTGCCAAAACCTCGGTCGACGAAAGCGGGACATCTTTGTCATCGATGCGTTTGTAGCTGCCACCTTGAGCGCCCCGCTCTATGACATAGCAAGGCTTGCTCGACGGGTCGAGCTCCTCAATCGTGATGACCAGAACCACGGTGCCCTGGAGCTCCACGCGCTCAATGGTGTATTTGGGCGGATTGGCCAGCTTTCCGCGACCGCCGGCATCGCCCATGCCCGCCACGAATTGGTTGAGCACTTTCTCGGTCTCAAAGTTTGCAACTGGGACAAAACCCGCGCGCTCGCTCACTCCGAGTACGATGATGCCGCCGGCGGTGTTTGCGAAAGCGCTGACCGTTTCCCATACGTCGTGGGAAAGCGTCGTGGCGCTCTCCTTCACTTCGACGTTAAGATCATCCGAGCCCATACGCCTTAAAGACTCAAGCAGACCGGTCAGCTCGTTTTCGTTCATCTGCACGTCCTTTCGCTCGGTCCTGCGGAGAATGCCGCGGATAGATTTCCCTCGTCTCTCAGTTATCTCTCGTAATTATCTCTCATTTTTCTCTCTATCTCTCGGCTTAGAGATAAGAGATAGATAGAGATGGAATGTCTACCATTTGCTTCATTTATACATATTTTTGCTGGTAGAACAATCGGTATTGAGACAATACCATGATTGCCTGTCTCTTTGCTGCTCAGTTATCTCTCATATTTATCTCTCGTCTTTCTGTTATCTCTCGTATTTGTGACGAATGAGAGATGAGAGATACGTGAGTGATGGACGAGCGAGGATTTTCGGACGGTCGGATATCGAGAGTGGATATTTGGACGGTTTTTTGGGCTTTTGCGGCAGATTCCGTCCAAATATCCACTCTCGTTTGGCGAGTGTCCAATTTTCCACGCTCGTGCGGCGGGCACGCGGGACCTATGCCCAATCCGCCAGCATCGTCTTCGGTTCACCGCAGAGCCGCGGCCCCATATGGGTATACTCTCGAGGATTCGACTCGATTCGCCCCCGCTGGGGCGTCAAAGGAGACTGCATATGCCTACCACCTCAACCGACCCGCGTGCCGCTGCCGCCGCGCTGCTGGTACCCGGCACCACCTGCCACGGCTTTGCCGTCGAGCGCTGTGAGACCGTGCCCGAGCTCGACTCGGACGCTTACGTGCTGCGCCACACTGCCTCGGGTGCTCGCCTGCTGTACCTGGCGTGCGACGACGAAAACAAGGCCTTTGCCATTGGCTTTAAGACGCCGCCGGCCGATTCCACCGGCGTGTTCCATATTCTTGAGCACTCGGTGCTGTGCGGATCGGCCAAGTTCCCCGTCAAGGAGCCGTTTGTCGACCTGATCAAGAGCTCCATGCAGACGTTCCTCAACGCCATGACCTACCCCGACAAGACCATCTACCCCGTAGCCACCACCAACGAGCAGGATCTGTACAACCTGATGGACGTGTATCTGGACGCGGTGTTCAACCCGGCCATCTATACCAAGCCCACCATTTTTGAGCAGGAGGGCTGGCACTACGAGCTGGACCTGCCGGAGGACGCCGAGGGCGACAGCAGCTCCGCGAGCCTGCGCGAGGGCACGCTGCGCTATAACGGTGTGGTGTTCAACGAGATGAAGGGTGCGCTGTCCGACCCCATGAGCGTGCTAGACGACGCCGTCAACGCCGCGCTCTACCCCGACACCGCCTATGCGCACGAGAGCGGTGGCGACCCGCGCGCGATCCCCGCGCTCACCTACGAGCAGTTCCTGGACACGCACGCGCGCCACTACAACCCCTCCAACTCTTACATCACGCTCTACGGCGACCTGGACGTGGACCGCGCGCTGGCGTTTTTGGACGAGCGCTATCTGTCGCAGCCGAGCGCCGCGAGCCGCCGCATGGACGCAGCCGTCGCCGCCGGCGAGGACCCGTCCACGCTGGCGCCCAATCCGCTGAGCGTGCAGGCGCCCGTGACCTGCGAGTACAAGCGCGTCGAGATGGCTACCACGCCCGAAAACGCCCTGGTGGGCCTGGGCCTTGTGCTGGGCAGCGCGCTCGACCGCAAGCGCACGATCGCGGCGGACATCCTGTTCGAAGCGCTGCTGGGCTCCAACGAAGCGCCGGTTAAGAAGGCCATTCTGGCCGCCGGCCTGGGCGGCAACGTGGTGAGCTACACCGCGGCCGAGAGCCTGCAGCCCTACGAGCTCATCATGCTGCAAAACGCGCAGCCCGGCGTGGCGCGCGAGCTGCGCCGCGTGTTCCAGGACGCTTGCCGTGACCTGTGCGAGCACGGCGTTCCGCGCGAGCGCCTGGAAGCCATCATCAGCAGCAACGAATACGACCTGCGCCAGCGCGACTACGGTATCGCCGACGGCGTGGCCATTGCGTGCGACGCGCTGAGCACCTGGCTCTACGATGACGACGCCGCGACGCTGGCACTCAAGTACGGCCCGGTGTACGAGGAGCTGCGCGGCGACCTGGACGGCAGCTACTTTGAGGACCTGCTGCGCGAGCTGGTGCTGCAAAACGATCACATGGCACTGGTCGAGCTGGTGCCGGTGGACGCCGCCGAGGGTTCGGAGGGTGCCGAGGCCGCCGAGCTAGCAGCCAAGCGCGATGCCATGACCGATGCCGAGCTGGCCGACGTGGTCGAGCGCACGGCCGTGCTGCGTGCCGCGCAGGAGGCGGAAGACACGCCCGAGGCCAAGGCCACGCTGCCGCGCCTGCGCGTGTCCGACATTGGCGAGGCGCGCCCCGAGCCGCCGCTGATCGTGGACACGACCGCACCCATCCCCTGCCTGCGCCACGGCATCCCCACCAACCGTCTGGCCTACGCCATGCAGTATTTCGACCTGAGCTGCGTCGCATTTGAGGACCTGCCCTATGTGACACTGCTCTGCCGCCTGCTTAAGCAGCTGCCCACGCGCGAGCACTCGGCCGAGGAGCTCGACAACTTGCTCGCCGGCAAGCTGGGCTTTTTGAGCTTTACGACCGAAGTCATGACGCAGCCCGAAGTGGACGGCGTGCGCCCCTACCTGCTGGTGAGCGCCGGCGCCCTGTCCGAGAAGATCGATGCGCTGGCAAGCCTGCCGCGCGAGGTATGGTCGAGCACGCTTTTGGCAGATGCCGACGCCGACCGCGTGCACGATGTGCTCATGCAGATTCGCATTGGGCTTGAGCAGGGCTTTATCAACAACGGACACTCGGCGGCGCTCGGTCGCGCGATGAGCTACAGCTCGCCTTCGGCCGTGGTGCGCGAGCAGCTTTCGGGCGTGGATTTCTATCTGTTCCTGCGCGATCTGCTCGAGCACTTTGACGAGCGTGTGGACGGGCTGCGTACCAAGCTTGCCGAGCTGGCGGAGCGCATCTTTGTGGCCGATGGCTGCATGGCGAGCTTTACCGGCAGCGACGAGGACTTTGACGCGTACTGGGA
>USNX01000006.1 GCA_900556205.1 uncultured Collinsella sp. | reverse complement strand
GGGGCAAGCAGCGCTTCGTTACCCGTCGCCAGGCGCACCATCGTCTCGTAGATCGCGGCGTCGCCGTGCGGGTTGAGCTTCATGGTCTGGCCCACGATGTTGGCGCTCTTCTGGCGCTCGCCCTTGAGCAGACCCATTTTATACATGGTGTAGAGCAGCTTGCGGTGCGAGGGCTTAAAGCCGTCGATCTCGGGGAACGCACGCGAGACGTTGACGCTCATGGCGTAGGGCATGTAGTTGACCTCGAGCGTCTGCGTGATCGGCTGATCAGTGACCTCGGAGTGCAGGCCGATGACGTTCTCGGCGTTGACCTGCTTTTTCTTTGGCTGGTTCTTCGTCTTCTTCTTTGCCACGATTTCCTCTTGAACTTCTTATAGGCCGTCGTTATCGATGTGCTGCTACTGCAGGTCCAGCTGGTCCAGGTATTCCTTGCCGTGCTCGGAGATATGGCGCTTGCGGCCCGCCTCGTCGTTGCCCAGCAACAGGTTGAACATGGTTTCCATCTTGGTGACGTCCTCGGGCTCCACCTTGATCAGGCGACGCGTCTCGGGGTTCATGGTGGTGAGCCACATCATGTCCGGATCGTTCTCACCAAGACCCTTGGAGCGGTTGATGGAGCATTTCTGGTCGCCGATCTCCTTGAGGATGCCGTTCTTCTCGAGCTCGGTGTAGGCAAAGTAGGTCTTCTCTTTGCAGTTGATCTCGTAGAGCGGCGACTCGGCGATATAGACGTAGCCTTCGTCGATGAGCGTGGGCACCAGGCGGTAGAGCATGGTGAGTACGAGCGTGCGGATGTGGTACCCATCGACGTCGGCGTCCGTACAGATGATGATCTTGTTCCAGTTGAGGTTGTCCAGGTCAAAGGCACCCAGGTTCTTGATGCGCTTGTCCTTGATCTCCACGCCGCAGCCCAGCACGCGCATGAGGTCCATGATGATGTCGGACTTAAAGATGCGCGGGTAGTCCTCCTTCAGGCAATTGAGGATTTTGCCGCGGACGGGCATAACGCCCTGGAACTCGGCATCGCGCGAGGTGCGAATGGCGCCTGCTGCCGAGTCGCCCTCTACGATGTAGATCTCGCGGCGGCTCTTGTCCTTGGAGCGGCAATCGATGAACTTCTGCACGCGGTTGGCCATGTCGGTCTTCTGCTGCAGATTGGTTTTGATGCTCTGGCGCGTTTTCTCAGCGTTCTCGCGCGAGCGCTTGTTGATGAGCACCTGCTCCATGATCTTATTAGCGGCGTCCTTGTTCTCGATCAAGTAGGTCGAGAGGCGCTCCTTAAAGAAGGCCGTCATGGCCTGCTGGATAAAGCGGTTGTTGATGGCCTTCTTGGTCTGGTTTTCGTAGGACGTCTGGGTAGAGAAGCAGTTGGTCACCAGCACCAGGCAGTCCTGGACGTCTTGCCACTTAATGCCGCTCTCGTTTTTGTTGTACTTGCCCTGTTGCTTAATGTAAGCATCGATGGCGCTGGTCAGAGCGCTGCGGGCTGCCTTCTCGGGCGAGCCGCCGTTCTCGAGCCACGACGAGTTGTGGTAGTACTCCTGCATCATGAAGGTGCGCGAGAAGCACATGCAAGCGGTGATCTTTACGTTGTAGTCGGGCAGGTCCTCGCGATCGCGACCGCGGCGGTCGGCCTCGATAAAGAAAGGCTCGGTGAGGTAGTCGGTACCGACCTTCTCGAGCACGTAGTCCTCAATGCCCTTGGGATAGCAAAAATCCTCTTCGGAAAACTCGCCGCCGTCGCCCTCAATGCGCAGGCGGAAGGTCACGTTGGCGTTGACCACGGCCTGGCGGCGCATGGTCTCGCGATACCAATCGTGGGGAATGCTGATGGAGGTAAAGACCTCGAGGTCGGGGCGCCACTTGATGGTGGTGCCGGTGCGGTTCTCGTCGCTGGGCTCAATTTCGAGTGCCTTCTTCTTGGCGCCGACGACCTTGCCCTTTTTAAAGTGCAAGGAATACTTGTTGCCGTCGCGCCAGACGGTGACGTCCATGTACTCGGAAGCGTACTGGGTCGCGCAGGAGCCCAGGCCGTTGGTGCCGAGCGAGAAGTCGTAGTCGCCGCCCTGGTTGTTGTTGTACTTGCCGCCGGCGTAGAGCTCGCAAAAGACGAGCTCCCAGTTAAAGCGCTTCTCGGAGGGGTTCCAGTCGAGCGGGCAGCCACGGCCGTTGTCCTCTACCTGGATAGAGCCATCGCGAAAGGCGGTAAGGGTGATGAGCTTGCCGTAGCCCTGACGCGCCTCGTCAACGGCGTTGGACAAGATCTCGAAGGCGGCGTGCGCACAGCCATCGAGTCCGTCCGAGCCAAAGATGACGGCGGGACGCAGGCGTACGCGCTCCTCGTCTTTGAGCTGACGAATACTGTCGTTACCATAGTTTGCGGTGTTTTTTGCCATGCTCGCTCTCTTGGTGCTTCCTCTTGTGCATTTAAGTCGTATAGATAGTCAAGGTAGCATAGCCCGGCCCGTAGGCGATTCCACCCAACACGAAATCCATCGAACAATCGTTCGGAGTATATAGACTGATGTTGCCCAATTGGGAAAAATGGCTGAATAAAATCAATAAGTATTCAATTTCATTTAATTGAATCGCATATATACTTAATGAAAACGATTCTGGAGAGCTTTTATTTAATAGAACGGTGATGATATGAAGATTATCGAACGTCCTCAATATATGGAAGCGCTTCTTGGCGCCAAAGGAACGCCGGACATCAAGGTTATTACCGGCATTCGTAGGTGCGGCAAATCTGTTCTACTGGAAGCTCTTGCCGATCGCATTCGTGAGGCCGACCCCGATGCCAATATTATCCGCATCAATTTCAATCTCCTCGAATTCGAGGAACTAACGGATTACCGAGCATTGCACCGCTACGTTGAGGAAAGCTATTGCGAGGGCCTCGATAACATTGTGATGATCGATGAGGTTCAAACTTGCGTTGGGTTCGAAAAAGCGGTTAATAGCCTTCATGCATCGGGTAAGTACGATATCTACGTTACTGGCTCCAATGCTTTCTTGCTTTCGAGCGACTTGGCGACACTTTTTCGCGGGCGGACATATGAGGTCGAAGTATTCCCGTTTTCCTTGCTTGAGTATTCGACGTATCACGAAATTCATGACCCAGACGAAGCGCTTGACCGCTATTTAAGAGAGGGTGGAATGCCTGGCTCTTATTTGTATCCTAGCGAGCGAGCTCGCTATCGATATATCGCGAACGTGCTAGATGTCTTGGTTTTGCGTGATGTGGAAGAAAAGCATGGGGTTCGTAACAAAGTGCAACTAGAACGTGCATGCGATTTCCTAATGGACAATATCGGTAACATATCTTCTGTTAGCGGGATTGCGGCCGCGCTGGACGCTGCCGGTACGCGTGTTTCCGTGGCAACGCTTGCCCAGTACCTCGGATATTTATGCCAGGCCTTCGCGTTCTACCGAGTGCGTCGCTATAACGTAGGCGGTAAAAAGTACCTCACTTCGGGTGATAAATACTATTTATCGGATCATGCAATCAGATATGCAAAACTGGGCACTAAAAAACTCGACTTCGGGCATGTATATGAAAATATGGTCGCTTTAGAGCTCCTAAGACGCGGTTGGGAAATCTATGTCGGTGTGCTTTATAAGAAGGAAATCGACTTCGTGGCAATTCGTCGCGATGAACGCGTGTATATCCAAGTTAGCGATGACATTTCGCGTCAGGAGACCTTTGAGCGCGAAGTGGCGCCCCTGCTTGCGATACGTGATGCGTATCCCAAGATGGTCATTGCACGAACAAAGCACGAGGCTGTTGATTATGAGGGAATTAAGGTGGTCGACATCGCCCAATGGCTGATGGGGGAGGGGTCGGATGTTGAATAGCGGGCGGTGATAGTCTATGCCCGCGTTTACTCGGACAAAACCGAGTCGGTTCTGTCCGAGTGAACGATAAAAAAATAAGCCCCGCGTTCTTCGGTAGAGCACGGGGCGGGAAAGCCGGATGGTTTAGCAGCTCGGAACTTGCAGTGAAGTATTGAGCCAGTCGCTGTCCGGGCGGCTGATGAGACGCGCGTTGTTGTAGGCCATCTTCATCGTTAGAATCGTCTGGCCGATATAAGCGCCGGACTCCATGAGCTCAACCACCAAGGCAACGTCGGGCCGGTCGTTTTCGGTCAAATCGAGCGGCAACAGCAGGCTCATAGTGTTCTTGGTGGGGTAGAACGCCGGCACAGCGGTCTTAAAGTTCCACTCAACGCGCTTCTGGGCGAGCTCAATGGCATCGTCGAGCCTGTTGATTAGACGGCGCTTTACCTTGGCATTATCCTCAACGGCTTCGCGCAGCTCGTCATAGGCGGCTTTTTTAGCTGCGTCGTCATCTGCGTTAACTGCCTTCGACAGCGCTTCAAGCGCATCACTGCTTCCGCGCAGCTCCTCGGCAAGAAACGCCTCGGGCAGGCGATCGATGTTATCGAGAAGGATATGGTCGACGTCACGCTGGAGCGTCCTGTTGCCGTCAAAGAGCAGGTCTTCCTTCTTTTCGAAGTAGGACGCACGCTGTGGAAGCGGGTCGAACGACGCAACGAGTTTCTTGCCCCACTGCTTTGAACCTGCTTTGCAGAAGGCTTCGAAGCGCCATGGGCATCCGTTGCTCGACGGCGAGAAGCAGGCATAAATGGCCTCGTAGGTGGGGTCGACGAGGCCCGTGTTGAATGCCGCGATTCCCTTGTCGCTGTCCTCGAGAACCTTGTTTTCGGACTGAAGGCGATAGAAGGTGTACATGAGGTAGCTGCGAAGAATCGAATAGTCCTTGGAGTTCTCGTCTTGCTCAAATCCCCATTTCTCATCCAGTGCGTAATCCGCGAGGCTCTCGACCATGCTGTCGATGTTGCCCAGATACGCCCAGTCGGTGAGTGCGCGACCGGCGCGTACTTTTTGGAAGGCAAAATTATCGACATAGCAGACACGCCAAGGTAGCGCACCCGGACGGTCCATCTTGCGATCGCGCGTGATCGACACCTCGACCGGAGTTTCCCCGTCGTTTCGAAGAACACTGATCGGGAAGATGACTTTACCCTCGTAGAAGCGGATGATTCGATTGGAGAAGGCGAATTTCCAATCGCGATCCAAAAGGGCCGTGACGTCAATGTCGCGCTTTGCGTACTCGATGATTGTGTCGGTCCACCGCTGTGAGGTCCATGCAAATGACGAGAGCTCATTGCCAAAGGATGCGAATTCCTCGACGAGTTCCTGTGGGACGGGGCCGTCAAGATAGTCCTCGGTCTCCTGCATGTGCTCAAGGTTGCGTTCTAGGAGCGGGGGCAGCGGGGCTGTGACCGGATGGGTGTCGGTGTCCGTGCTCGTGCTTGCAGCAGGTTGGGTATGGGTTTCGACGCCTGGGACCTTGGTCTCAAAATCTCGGCGCAGCTTCATGCGGTCGGCGATGGGGACATACGAGAGAAACCAAGGAAGGCCCTCCTGTGCATTCTTGGTGATTGACAGCTCAACGGCCGATCCATTTGTCGTTTCCAGATGCGTGGCGAAGCTGACCGTTCTGGCGTCGCGCATGTAGAGTGCGCCTTGGAAATATGCTTCTTTCCAGTCGGCGCAAAGCAGGGCCATAACATCGTGTCCCGGTCCATAGAGGCTCGAGAGCCTGGATTTAGAGGTATACGGAATCGATACAAAGCTGGTTAGGTCATCGTTAAACGAATCCAAGAACTCGGGGGAGACGGGCGACGCTTTAAATTTGGGCGAATCGACGGCTCTTGCGATAACCGAGCGGTTCTCTACGCTCAGGATGGCCTGTCCGCATTTTGCTTCTTCCATACTTTGTCTCCTCCAAATAGCCGTTCGGTTTGGGAGAGCGGCCTGGACGTCGGCGACGATCCGTTCCCGTTGCCCAAAATCGTTGAAGACATCATACGCTCTGATTGGCGCCGACGGCACTCCGGTTTTGCGTTTGAAGATTGGGACAAGCGTCTCGTTTTATGGGCCACGGACGTGCGTGTGCGCATCCTTTTGGCCCGTAAGGGATGCTAGTGGGTCGTTATTTGGGCCGCGGGACACTTCGCCCGTGCCGCTTTTCGTCATACGCTCATAGTGGAAGCCGATGCCACGGGGACGACGAAAGGCCCGGGCAACGGATGAGCTGCAAGCCGAAAGGAGCGGTGAGGATGATGAAGCCCATGACGAAAAAGCTGCTGTTAGGAATACCCACCGTGACGCTTTCGGCCGTGCTGGCGTGTACGGTGGCCGGCTGCGGCGGTAGCGCTCCGAGCAGCTCGACTGGCAGCTCGGGTGGCAGTGCTCCCGTAGAGAAGAAGGCCAAGGCCTATGAGTCGCAGACGGTCGAGGTGGCTGGCATAACCTATGAGTCGGTAGCCCACGGTACGTTCTATCGCGGCGACGCTAAGTTGCAGGACGGCTTTTACCTGCACGTCAAGATCACCAACAACAATGCAAAGAACAGGACGTTTAACTCCTTTAACGTGCATGCTGCCCAGGGCGATCTTGAGGCAGGCGACCCGTTGTTTACTTCCGGCAAGGCGGCCGTGCTCGACTACGTTGCAAGCGAGGCTCCCGATGAGCTTTACGAGGGCATCGACCTTTCCAAGAGCCAAGATATCGGTCCGGGCGAGAGCGTTGAGTATGTCTACTTCTGGGCGCCCAAGACGGCGTACTACGGGCCCATCACTGTCGAGTTCGTAGACGCTTACGCCCCCGCCAAGAATCATGAGGCCATGCACTTCGACACCACGGGATGCGAGACCGAGGAGTTCAAGGCGGCCGGCGGCGTGGCCGATTCTGGCGAGAAGGCAGATTTAACAGGCATCGATTGCGCATCGTACAGTATCGAGGCCGCCGATGGGTACACGCTGGATTCGTCCAACGAAGAGCGCGAAAAGGCAGACTTCTTCCACGACGAGACTGGAGGGCGCCTGCACATCAGCATCTTCCCGCGCTCGCCGGAGGAAGAGATTGCAAGCCTAGAGCAGGTCTTCGAAGGCAAGGAAACGACAACGGACGAGGTCGAGTACAACGGCATAACGTGGCTGCGCTTTACCGGTCCCGACAACGGCCATACGCTGTTTGCGACGGCTCCCGCGACGGGCGAGACCGTCCGTGTGTCGATCGGTTGGAAGATCGATTGGGATGCCGCTGTGCCCATGATGGAGGCACTGAAGCTTAAGTAGCGAACTACGATTCCCGTGTCAGGCGACTCAGGGCTGGCTCCGAGTTATCGGGGCCAGCCCTTTTTGGTGTTCGATGAGCGGAGGCAGTGCCCCGTGCAAGTTCGGGAGCAGCGGACACCGTACATGCAATGACAGACATGATTTTCATAATGACAGATATAGTTGACATACGTTGATGGATGCAATATATTTCTGTCATGTTGCAACGGATATTTGTCCATTACTACGAAAGGAACTCCATGCCGGGCAAAAAGAACCTACGCATGAAGGCGGCACGCGCGGCGGCTGGCCTTTCGCAAGCCGATTTAGCCCAAGCCGTGGGCGTTACGCGCCAAACCATTGGCCTGATCGAGGCGGGCGGCTATAACCCCACGCTCAACTTGTGCGTGGCGATTTGCAAAGCGCTGCGCGTCACGTTGAACGACCTGTTTTGGGAAGACGAGACCGACGTCGACCCTAACGCTCTTTAGGAGTCGCTATGAAATTTGAAGATTTAAAGCTCGTGCAAAAGTGGCGTGAATATGCCGGCCCAAAGGATGAGCGCCTGGAGGCTGAGAACGCGAAGATTTACAAGATTGGTTTCATGCTGCTTTCGTTTGGCATGCTGATGATCCTTTTCTACGAGATCTTGGCTCGACAAGTCGCGTGGGTCCACAGCGATGCCAGTGAAATGCCGCATCTCTTTGCAACGCCAGCCGAGGCAGCCATGTATGCATGGCTTGTTATCGTGATGCTGATTTGCGTGGTATTGCAGACGCGAAAGGGCTATGTCGATACCAACCGTTTTGGGCAAACCGAGCATCTTCCTGTCGGATATTTCCTGCTCGTCTGCGGTATCAGCGGGGTCACGAGCACACTTGTCATCGCGGCGATGCGCTGTATTGCGGAGGTACAGATTGTGCCGTTCGAAAGCGTCTATTGGGCAGCGAATTTGGCGACGGGTGCGGTCTGCGGCATGATGATTTTCATAGCCACATTCGCCGCCCTGTGCGCAACGTTTTTCTCGGCGAAAAAGCGTCGCGCCAAGATCGAGGCAGAGCTCGACGGTTCCGATGATATCTAATGCGCAAGGGGCTGGCTCTGGGTTATCAGAGCCAGCCCCTTTTGTGTTCGACGAACAGGGTCAGCGCCGCTCAAAAAAGCGGCTGAGAGCTAGCGGGACCCATCCGTACCGGCTTCATCGCTGCCGCTGCGCTCGAGTTCGGTGCGGCGGGCACTGTAGGCGATGAGGCCGGCGCCTGCTGCGGCGAGTGCTGCTGCGGCTGCCGTCAGGGGGATGTTGCTGTCGCCCGTTCCAGCAAGCGCGCCTGCTTTTCCGGAGCGCTTGTTATTGTCGTGGCCCTTGCCGCTGCCAGAGCCGTTTCCGCCGGAGCTGCCTCCCGTGCCGGAACCGCCGTCAGTCGAGCCACCATCGCCGTCCACGGTCATCGGGGCGTCGTGAAGTCCCGTCGTATCCGCATCGCTGCTTACGCCCACCAGCACCTCTGCACGTTCGCATGCCCCGTCGGGAATGTGGAGCTCGTGCAGCACGGCGCCCAGAGCGGAGTTTGCGCCCGGTCGAATCTCCTCGAGCGTTACGGGGTCGAGCGCCACCAGGTCACGCGCCTTTGCGTAGAGCGTGACACGTTTGCCCACCTCGTCGCTCCAGCTCTCCGGGATGGCAAAGCTCATGCGGAACTGCGCCGTGCAGCCCGGTGCCAGCACGGCGTTGCCGTTGTCGGCTACCAGCGGGTGCGCGGCAAAGCGCTGGCCCAGCGTCTCGAGTGCGTACTTTACACGTGCCATATCGTTGACCGATGCGTCCTCGGCAAGCTCCGGGTCGTAGATCGATGCCATGCGTGCGTTTGCGCCGAATCCGATGGATGCGCTGGAGAACGGTTGGTTGGAGCCCGCTCGGTACAGATCGATTGTTCCTGCGGTCAGCAGCGTGTTGCCGTCGTTTCGTACCGTTACCGTAAACGACTCGCTTGCCGCCCCGGGCACCACGGCGCCCAGGTTGGCTATCGCGCCCAGTGGTGTGGCGCATGCCACCAAGGGCACTTCGATGCCGTGCAGCTCCGCCTTGCTCTGCTCGGCACTCACAATGTGCGTGGCGAGCGCCGAGAGCATGCCGCCCGACGTCAAAAACGTCGTTAACTGATCGACGGGGTGGTCGAGCTCACACATCACGAACGGTTCTGTGAACAGATCGCCTTCCAAGGTACTGGCCAAGGTACTGGCGAAGATACGGAAGTGCTTGCCCATCACCGCTACCGGGTTGCCTTCTTCGTCGTAGGTCTGTCCTACCTTGCCGTCGGTGTTCTCTACGTACATCAAGCACCGGCCGTTGTTGCTCGCGCTGAACGATGCCGGGCCACAGCCCGCGGCGCCCACGGGCTCCGACGCAAATGCCGTCGCGCCTCGTGTCCAAGTAATATGCTGCAGCTGCTCGTTGACGGTGGCCAAAAAGCCCGTGTGCTGCGGCCACGGTACCACGCGCGGCACCGAGGGGTCCGGCGACATGACGCCCCAACCCGCGATGGACTGACCGATCACGGCGTACGATGCGCAACCGCAGCCCTCCGCGGTTTCGTATGCAACGGGCACCACCATTTTGCCGTTGATATTCTCGGGCGCGCCCAGCTCGATGCTCGACGGCGCCTGCGGAAAGCGGAGAACCTGACGGAACGTGAGGCTGTCGCCCAAATCATCCGACCACAGGGTAAAGCACTCGAGCGCGACCTCTGCCTCGGTGCCCAACGCCTTTTCTGCGGTGGCCCCACGGCGGTGGAGATAGGCGCCTGACAGACGTCCGTCGACAAGCGTCTTGCCTACTGTGATACGCGGACATTGCAGGCAATGGTAGCCGTCCTCCTGCAGGCGGCCGCGCGAGATGCTACGCCACGACGTGTGCGATATCACGCGAACTTCGCTATTGCTTATGCGCAGGCGCACAACGGACAGTATGCCGGCTGTGCTTGCCGTGTCGAACCGGGTTGCGTCGCCCTCGGGGCGCTCTCCCGAGACCAGCAATACGTAGGCGTCTTGGTTTCCTCTCCCGTCTGTATATTCCACCACGTCGAAGTCGTAATCGAACGTGTCTTTGCGCTCTGCGTCACCCTCGCCAAAGCCCAGGGGGAAGTCGACCGGCATGGGCGCGGACCACGCGCCGTTTGCCTTCGTGTGTACCACCAGGCGCGAACGACCATTCTCGCCGTAGCGCACCGAAGCGATACGGAACAGGCATTCCACGCCGGCTATCTCCGCAAACTTCATGTGAGCCTCGCTGAGCACGCCGGTGAAGAGTACGTTGTCGCTCGAGGGCTTTATACCGCCGCGCTCGTCCTCCGACACGCCGGCAGCATTGGCGTTCGGGTCCGCAATGGCGTCCCTCGCCTGCCCGATGTAGTTGTACTCATACATCGACTCGGCGTTTTCGCCATTCTCCATCAGAGCGTGGACGAAATGTTCGACCTGTCCCGTGTCATCGCTCTCTGCATCCGCGTCGAGCTTAATACGCGTGACCGTTTGCTCCCAGTCGCGCACGACCGGCGCGACGTTTACGGGGGTGGCTGCAACTTCGGCGCATGCGAGCAGCTCGGCATTGGTGACGATGGTGGCCGACGCGATAAACTGCGACACGCCGCCCGACTCGGCATTGCCGGTCGCGCCAAAGCAGGCATCCAACGTATAAGGCGTGTCTCCGCCCAGCGCTAGCTCAGAGCGATGGAGCACATACTGGTCGCCATTGTTCACCGACATATTCCACGAATCGAGGAGTGTGGGCCACGACCCCGACCAAGCCTTGGTGGTCCACTTGAACATTACGAACTGGAGTATCACATCGACATCGACGTCTGCACCCACGCGCAGCCGCGGAAGCTGGTGCCCGTCCGCCTTCTCGTACCCAATGAACAGGGTGAGGGATGCGGCGCCACGCACGGCAGACGAGGCGACGCCTGCAACGCCGGCGCCAAAGGTGACGGCAAGCCCGATCTGGATAGTGAATGAGCCCGACGTGTTGGAATAGTCGAGCGAAATGTTCTTGAAAAACGCCGCGCCGCTGCCGTGCGTGTGGGCACCCACGGCGAGCGCCAGCTTCGCCAGCACCCAGGGGTTGACGTTTAGGAAAAACGGCACCGGTCCTAGGGTAAACTGCTCGGTCCAATTGAGGTCGGTTCTTACCTGGAAGAGGGCCTTAATATTGCCGTATGCGGGGTCGTTGTTGTTGCCCCAGGTTTTGCCCACCCAATCGTAGGCGAGCGAGCCGTACACCTGTGTTGCGATATCCATCGTGAACAGCAGCGTGCAATGGTGGCGAAGGAGCTTGGTGTTTCTTGGATCGGTGCCCGAACCGGCACTCATGCTCTTGTACTGGTTCCACTTCCCCTCCATTTCGTCGAGGTAGCGGTTTGCCTGCTTGGCGCCCGACTCGCGCGGCGATTTCTTCCAGTATTCCGGATCAGGGTTGCCCGAATCGTTCATATAGCTGGCTGGTTTGTATCCTCCACCAAACAGCACGTAACCGGCAAAAGAGAAATCGAACAAAATGGGGAATGAGGGCATCCAGCACGTGAACTTATTGCCGCCGATGCCAGGAAACGCCGCGGGGAAATCAAACGGGGTGATCTCTTGGTCCATGGTGGTGGGAATGATGGTGGTCGAGCCCGATTCTGCCTTTGCGGCCGGCGCGGCGACAACGGCCATGGGGGAGGAGAGCGTGTAGGTTTTGCCCTGGTAGTCGAGCACAAAGCGCAGCTTGCATCCTTCCTCCAGAAGGCCCGATGCCGCATCGAGGAACGTGTCTTCAAGCGTGAACGTTGCCAGATTATTCGCACCCGATGCGCTGGCCTTGATCTGGCCAATCTGCGTGACGGTTTCGGGCGAGCTACCCGTGGCGGGCATTACCTTGTTGATGTGCAGCGTTGCCTGTTCACCCTGTGGCAGATGTGCCTGCACGGTAAAGGCGTGCGTGTCGGGTTGCTCGTTTGCCGTGTCGTCCTTCGGTATTGCCATAAACGTGGCATTGGCGTACTGGATGTCCCATTCGTCGAACGTGAGCTGTCGAAAGTACGGCTCGCCATCGGAAAGCGGACGCGTGGGCGCGGTTATGGCGGTGCCGCCCTGGATACGCGCAAGGGGAATCTCGACATCGCGGTAGCCTGCCGTGCTAATGGAGATGCCGCCGTTAAAGTCGTATGCGTCGAGAAGCGTTGCCTCGTCCACGTAGCCTTCCGAAAGTGGCGCGACCTCAAAGATGGCCGTGCCTTCGTCATCGGTCGTGGCGGTGAGCTGCTTGCCTGCGGCATAGCGCGATGTGAGCGTGACCTGGGCACCCGCGATGGGCGTATTTTTGTTGGCGACGTCGACCACGACCACACCAAACATGGTGCGCGAGAGAACGAGCACCCTGAAGGGGTCTTTTTCGTCGGCATAGGCTTCGGTGGGCGCGAACGGCAATATGAAGGCGTTTGCGCTTCCCGGCACGCGCGGCAACATAATGCTCGCCAGCGAGGACGCTCCGGCAACAAGTAGCGAACGGCGATCAAGCATCTTTGGCTCCCATCCCGCAGGTATCGGTGGAAATAATCCTATTTTGCGAGAAGGTGCCCCGTGGCGGTAGTGCCGTTCGATGGCCAAAATGTCCAATTTGAGTGCGCGAAAGCGTCAGGCCCCCGGAGGGCTTTCGATACGCCGGGCAGTCTGGCCGCTAGCGCAACATGTGGGCAATCAGCTCGGCGCGAGTTCCGATACCAAGCTTGGCATACACTCCTGATAGGCGGTTTTTAACGGTGCCCGGCGATACTCCCATGTGGCGTGCGATTTCGGCGTTGGTCCATCCGCGGCAGGCGAGCATGGCCATGGTGAACTCCGTGGTCGTTAAATCGTCGGCCACGTCCTCGCCCGAATCGGGGTTGTGGATGCGCCGCCAGCCGTAGCTGAATCGATACGTAATCTCGATGATGCGTGCGAAATCGTCAGGGTATTGCGATTTTAAGCATGCCTCGATGAGCCCCTGTAAAAGGCCGTGGTGCTCGCCAATGAGCTCGATAAGGCCGTCGGGGCGCGCAATGTCCCAAGCGGCTCCGAAATGTGCCTTTGCGGCGTCGATGTCCTTGAGGCTCATGCATGCCATGGAAGCCGCCAGGTGCAGGAACAGTTCCGAGATGGGATAGCTTCCCTGTTTCATGATCAGGGCATTTTCCACCATGCCCAGGCTGCGGCCGTATTCGCCGCGCAGATACAAGGCGTGCGCCATCACGTAGCTGGCGAACAGGCGCAGGCCTTCGGGCAGATGCGCCGCAAGCGGATAAAACTCCTCGGCGGAATACGGGGAAGGCAAGTGCAGCAGGACGCTCGCGGCAGAGGCGAACAGGATATGTATGGCGTGGACGGCAGGCGATTCATCGTCAGGTGGCGTATCGAGGATGCCAGCAAGGCACCGGCGGGCGTCGGGGATACGGTTGGGCGACAGGCTGGCATATCCGCAGATAAAGCATGCGGAATAGCGCAGTGCGGGATCGGTGGCGTCAAGATAGGGGCGCGCCGTCTTGGCAGCGAGGGCGGCCTGTCCGCGAAAGTACAGAGCTTCTGCCGTGGCAATGGCGCGCGAATCGGGGTCGGAAATGCCTGCAACCGCAGCGTCAATCTGCCCCGGCACAAAGGCGGTGCACATCAACGGCATGGGAACGCGTGGGTAGCCATCGCAGTCCATCTTCCATCTCCCATCAGGTGGCAACAATGCAGCAATTGTACTCCTGTTGCTCGGGACCGGAATTTGTGGGTATCGCCTACGATTATGCCGAACGTATAAAGGAAGAGTCTATTGGCGATGCTCCCAAGGTGGCTACTGAAGCCTAGCTGACCTCGACATTAGGAAAAATTGCCGCCCCTACAAAAAGCTCTGCCGCAGCGATGGGAAACGCATCTTCTGGGCATTCCGGCGTCTCCAGCCAGCGCTGGACTGCTGCTGTCGCCTGCGCGTTGGCGAGCGAGGCGTGGGGACCGTCCGGCGACCAGCGGTGACGGGCGAGCCCTGCCGCGTGTGTGGGCCTCCATCGGCGTAGACCCATGACCCCTATGGCATCGGAGAAGTCCGCCATGGCGTCCAGGACCTTACCGTCCGGCACGCCCAGCCTAGTGGCTCTCTTGAACCCGAGGTCGAAGGGGGTGTTGTACAAGGCATATGGGGCCGAGTGGAAGTGGATCAAAAGAGCGTTACTTGACGTTTCATGCATAATGCCAGCCGCCCCGCGACATCACGTTCGCAGCGCGCGGGGGCCGGAGAATCTTCGCGATGAGAGTTGACGTCTAATACCTTGCATCGTATAGTGTGTATAGCATAGTATATGACGAGAGGAGGTGTGCGGATGGAGGCCCAGATGAAGCGCGGCTTCCTGGAGGCCTGCGTGCTCGCGGCCGTCTCCGGCGAGGAGTCCTACGGCTACCAGATCGTGAAGGACGTGCCGGCGAGCATGGGGCTCACGGAGTCGACGCTCTACCCGCTGCTCAAGCGCCTGGAGAAGGCCGGGTGCATCACGGCGCGCTCTGCCGAGCACAACGGGCGGCTGCGCCGGTACTACCGCATCACGGACGATGGGCGTGCGCGCATCGAGGAGTTCCTGGCCGATTGGCCGTCCGTACGGGAGATTTACGCATACGTTGAGGGGGCGCACCATGACGCGCGATGAGTTTCTGGGCCGGTTGGGCGAGCTGCTTGCCTGCCTGCCGGCCGAGCAGGTGGAGGAGACCAAGGCGTTCTATGCGGAGGCCATCGCCGACCGCATGGAGGACGGTATGAGCGAGGAGGAGGCCGTGGCCGCCATGGGCGCCCCCGGCGAGGTTACCGAGGCCACGCTCGACGACCTGCCCGCCGTGCCGCGCGCGATCTGGGTACGGGCTGGAAGGTCAATCCGTACATCGTCCTGCCGGAAAAGACGACGGTCGAAATCGCCGCCATCGACGGCCCCGGCATCATCAACCACATCTGGCTGACGCCGACCGGCCGCTGGCGCAACACCATTCTGTGCATCTACTGGGACGGGCAGGAAAACCCGTCGGTCGAATGCCCGATCGGCGATTTCTTCTGCATGGGCTGGAACGAGTACGCGCAGATCAGCTCGCTGGCCGTCTGCGTCAACCCGGGCAGCGCGTTCAACTGCTACTGGCAGATGCCCTTCAAAAGCCATTGCCGGATGACGCTGGAAAACCGCGCCGAAGAGCCGGTGACGATGTACTACCAGATCGACTACACGCTCGACGAGCTGCCGGAGGAAATCGCCTATTTCCACGCGCAGTTCCGCCGCGTGAACCCGCTGCCGTACAAGCAGGACTATGTGATCCTGGACGGCGTCGAGGGCAAGGGACAGTATGTGGGCA
>USNX01000005.1 GCA_900556205.1 uncultured Collinsella sp. | reverse complement strand
GTCTTGGATTTAGCAATGTCCGAGACGTTAGAAGAGCCGTCTGAGCGACCGATCAGCAAATCTGCCAACTCGTCGGCCAACGACTCAACCGTATAGAGCCCGCCGCGACGCAGCGGCACGCCCGCCTCCGTAAGCGCCAGCGCCATACGCTGGGCGGCGGGAACGCCCAAGCCGATCGACTTGAGCTCATCGGCATGCGCAAACACCTGCGCGGGGGTTCCCTCGGCAAACACCGCGCCTTCGTTCATTACGACGATGCGGTCGCAGCAATTGGCCAGGTCATCCATGCTGTGCGAAACCATGACAACGGTCAGGCCCTCGCGATGGAGTCGATCGATAAGCTCAAGGAAATCCCTGCGCGCAGCCGGATCGAGCCCCGCCATGGGTTCATCGAGCACCAGGACCTCGGGCTCCATGGCGAGCACGCCGGCGAATGCCACGCGCCGTTGCTGACCGCCCGAAAGCTCAAAGGGACCCTTGTCGCCGACCGTGGAAAGGTCGAGGCCCACGCGTGAGAGCGATGACTCGACACGACGGTCGACTTCATCTTGCGGCAAGCCAAGGTTGTGCGGACCAAACGCCACGTCCTGCGCCACGGTTTCGGCAAACAGCTGACGCTCAGGATACTGAAACACCACGCCGACCTTGGCCTTAACCGCAGCGGCGTCTTTCTTGTTTGATAGGTCGAGCCCCAGCGCGCGAACGGATCCCTCCTGGGGGCGAATCAAACCGTTGAGATGCTGGACCAGCGTCGACTTACCCGAACCGGTATGACCTGCCAAGCCCAGGAACTCGCCGCGACGCACCGTCAGCGATACACCGCGCAGCGCCCACGGGCTGCTGGGGTCGTTTCCCCAGAGAGCCTGTTTGCTCGATTTGCCCGCAGTGGCCGAGCGCTTATGCCAGCGGCGGCGCTCGCGCGGACTGAGCGAATAACTGTACGAAACATGGGATAGCTCGATGACGGGCTCCGACGCGTTGCCCTCGTTGCCTACCGGAACAGTGCCGTCAGCGATTTCCGACTGGGATACGGAAGACTGCCCCGCGATGCCTGCCCTACTTCGCTCGGCATAAGCCTGCGCAATCTCGGCGACCATATCCGCCTCACGCACCTGCGCGCAAACGGGCACGCCCTTCGCACGAAGCGCCATGCCCAAACGGCACGACTCCGGCATATCAAGGTTGAGCTGCGCGAGTTCGTCCGCCTGCGTCAAGATCTCCTCGGGCGTGCCCAACATGGCAACGCGGCCCGCTTGGAAGACAGCAACGCGATCGGCCTCAGCGGCCTCTTCCATAAAGTGCGTAATCATCACGATGGTCATGCCGCGTTCGTGCAGCGCGTGACAGGCCTTCATAAGGCCCTTGCGCCCGCGCGGATCGAGCATCGAGGAGGCCTCATCCAAAATGAGAACGCGCGGCTCCATGGCGAGCACGCCGGCAAGCGCCACGCGTTGCTTTTGACCACCCGAAAGCGCATGGGTCTCGTGGTGCTCAAAGCCCACCAGGCCCACGCCCTTCAGCGCCTCGCGTACGCGCTGCGCAATTTGCGCCGATGGCACGCCAAGGTTTTCGGGACCGAACGCAACGTCATCTTCGACAAGCGTTGCCACCAGCTGATCATCGGGATTCTGGAACACCATGCCCGCGGTCGAACGAATGTCGTAGACCAGCTCGGGGTCGGACGCATCCATGCCGTTGATGCGTACCGTGCCCGCGTCGGGCTGCAGCAGTGCATTCAGATGCTTGGCAAACGTCGACTTGCCCGACCCATTACCACCGAGGATGCAGAAAAACTCGCCGTCCTCGATATTCAGATCGACGCCGTCGAGCGCCGGTACGGCACCGTCATAGCTAAAGGAAACGCCCCGACACTCAATCATGCGCGGCCTTTGACCTGGTCCTTTTTAGGCGTGATGAGGTTGGAGACCGCCTTGTACACCGCAAGCGTCAATACCGAATTAAGCACGGTCTTGATAAGGTTGAACGGCAGCACGGCAGGAATCATGAGCGGGGCGATCACATCGACCGAGCCATACCAGAACCAAACGCCGATGGTCAGGTTCGCAACCATGGACAGCGCCGTAGCGGCAATGACGCCGAGCACCAGACCAATCACGGCACCCTTGTAGGTGTGCATCTTTTGGTAGACGATCGCCGCGGGCAGAATAAAGCCCAGCGTAGCGACCAAGTTCATAAGCGCGCCGACCCAGTCACCCGTGGTGAGCGCATGGATAACGATCGCCATGGCGGCAACAGCAGTACCGGCACCGGGACCGTACGCAAACCCGCACACCATCGCCGGCACCAGCGACGGGTCATACGTCAAAAACGGCGCCGAAGGAAGGATGGGCAGCTGCACGTACATAAACAGGGCGCCCAAGGCGCACATCAACGCCATGGTAACGAGCTGTTTGGTGCTCCACCTATTCGTGTTCTCAAAATGGATATGCTGCGACTGTTCAGACATAAGATCACCTGCCTCTTTCATCCGGACTCTAACCGTTGGTACTGGGATCTCACCAGTTCAGCCGACATGCGAACCAACGCACACACGGGTCGCGGACTCATCGGCTCGGTCGCAGACGCCTCGCCTGCGCCACGGCACCCCTTTGGCACCGCCCGATTTACCGCCAGTGGGGAATTCCACCCCGCCCTGAAACAGCACTTGCAAGTGTAGCACCAGTAGGCTTTCGTGCAAGTATGCCAAGGGTAATTTATGGTAGGGAAACGCCCCACAAATACGCCCGGGATAGAGCGGCGCAACAACAATGCTGCAGCACGCTAACAACTGATCGCAGGCAAGTACGAAAGATCAAGAAGGGCAGTCAACACAGAATTCCCCGAAGTGCAAAGGGCGCGATTCCACAATCTAACCCGAATTCCACCACAAATTGCTGAGTCAATGGATGTAGACTCAAGCCAGACAGAGAAATTAGGTTTTCCGCCATCTCCCTGTCCTCCGTTTTTTGAAGACCTCCGACAGTGGCTCCAATCTTTAGCCGGAGTACCACAGCTCGGGGGTCAATTCATGTAGCAGGAGATATCATGACAAGAACCGCTGTCCTAATCGATGGAAATTTCTTCCTGAAACGAGCGCGCAGGCTATGGGGAGACACTTCACCCGAAAAGCGCGCATCGGAATGTCATGCCTATGCCCTGCGGCACATATCCGCTAAACGAAAGATGACGCTAGAATACGGCGACCGCTCCCTATACAGAATCTTCTTCTACAACTGTCCACCACTAGAAAACGGCACTTTTAAGCAGCCCTGGGACGAACACAATACCGTGTTCAGCCGGAAGCATCCCTCCAATGTATGGATGTCCGATTTCCACGCAGCCCTCGGGGAGAAGAGGAAAGTTGCGATGCGCATGGGCGAACTACGCTCAGCGAACGCGCATTACAACTTGAAACAAGAATCGCTCAAGAAGCTACTCAAGGGTGAGTTGACAACAACCGACCTCGGGCAGGAAGATTTCACCCTCGTTGGGTTAAAGCAATCCGGTGTTGACATGAGAATCGGACTCGATGTCGCCTCGCTCGCCCATGGGAGAACTGTTGATCAAATCGTTCTCATAGCTGGTGACACAGACTTCATCCCAGTCGCAAAAACGGCCAGAAGGGCAGGACTCGATTTCCTAATCGATCCGATGGGCCACCATCTGCCTAGCGAGCTCATTCTTCAATCTGATGGCATCGAAGATATATCGAATGAGTTCGATCCTGCCAAAGTCAGATAGCAAGTAAGGGGCCGTCCCGCGGGACGGCCCCTTTCATAAACCTCGAGCAAGCCGTCTACCCAAGAACTTGCAAGACGCGAGTCGAGACGAGCCCGCCACTCAATTGAGCAGACAGTCGATTAAAGTCGAACAAATGAGAGATTTCGAAAAGTTGAACAATAATTCAGCACAAAAAGGACCCCTTGTCCGCGGCTCCAAAGGAGCAGGACAAGGGGTCCCAATCTAACCGAGGACGTTCCGGAGAGAAGCCCCCGTCCCGCCCCCGGATTCCCGGTGGGAGTTCTAGACCTTGTCGGCCTTAGTACATACCGCCGCCCTGCTGACCAGCGGTAGCAGCAGCGATAGCGTCCTCAAGCTGAGTGTTCTTGGGCACATCGGAGACGGTGGCCTCGGTGATGAGGATCAGGCTGGCGACAGAAGCAGCGTTCTGCAGGGTGACGCGGCTGACCTTGACGGGGTCGAGGACGCCCATCTCGATCATGTCGCCCCACTCGCCGTTGGCAGAGTTGAGACCCTGGCCGGCGGGCAGCTCGGCAACCTTGTCGACCACGACAGCGCCCTCAAAGCCAGCGTTCTTGGCGATGGTAGCAACCGGAGCAGTCAGAGCCTTCTTGACGATGTCGACACCGATCTTCTCCTCGGGGTCGTCGAGCTCAACGGCGTCGAGCGCAGGAGCAGCGTCCATGAAGGCGACGCCGCCACCGGCGACGATGCCCTCCTCGACAGCAGCGCGGGTAGCCTGCAGGGCGTCCTCGACGCGGTGCTTGATCTCCTTGAGCTCGGACTCGGTAGCAGCGCCAACCTTGATGACGGCAACGCCACCGGAGAGCTTGGCCAGGCGCTCCTGCAGCTTCTCACGGTCGAAGTCAGAGGTGGTGTTCTCCATCTCGCCCTTGATCTGAGCGATGCGGGCGTCGATGGCCTCCTTGGAGCCAGCGCCGCCGACAACGACGGTGTTGTCCTTGGAGATGGTGACGGACTTAGCGGTACCGAGCATATCGGCGGTGATGTCAGCGACCTTCACGCCCAGCTCGTCCAGGGCAGCCTGGCCACCAGTGAGGACGGCGATGTCCTCGAGGATGCGCTTGCGGCGATCGCCGTAGCCCGGAGCCTTGACGGCGCAGACGTTGAGGGCGCCACGGATCTTGTTGAGGACCAGGGTCGGCAGAGCCTCGCCGTCGATGTCCTCAGCGATGATGAGCAGGCCGCGGCCAGCGCGCTGGACAGCCTCGAGAACGGGCATAATGTCCTGAACGCTGGAGATCTTCTGGTCGGTGATGAGGATGTACGGATCCTTCATCACGGCCTCCATGCGGTCGTTGTCCGTGACGAAGTAAGCGGAGACATAGCCCTTATCAAACTGCATGCCCTCGACGGTGTCGATGGTGATGTCGAACGTCTGGGAATCCTCGACGGTGATGACGCCGTCCTTGCCCACGACCTCCATAGCCTCGGCGATCTTCTCGCCGACCTCGGGGTCACCGGCGGAGATGGTACCGACGGAAGCAATCTGCTCCTTGGTCTCGACCGGCTTAGCCTGCTTCTTCATCTCGGCGACGGCGGCGTTAACAGCCTTGTCGATGCCGCGACGAATCGCCAGCGGGTTGGCGCCAGCGGCGACATTGCGCAGGCCGTCGTTGACGATGGCCTGGGCGAGCAGGGTTGCGGTGGTGGTGCCGTCACCCACGGTGTCGTTGGTCTTGGTGGCGACCTCCTTCACCAGCTGGGCACCCATGTTCTCGATGTTGTCCTCGAGCTCAATCTCCTTAGCGACGGAAACGCCGTCGTTGGTGATGGTCGGGGCGCCAAACGAGCGCTGCAGCGCAACGTAGCGACCCTTGGGGCCCATGGTGACGGTAACGGCGTCGGCCAGAGTGTTGACGCCCTTGGCAAGCTTAGCGCGGGCATCGGTGTTGAACGTAATGTTCTTTGCCATGGTAGGTAATCCTCCAAAAGAAATGTGACTCGCGTCGCCGCTTCCGAGTCCTGTGCGGCGGGCGCGTTCAAAGACGAATCAGAGATTCTGACGAGACTAGGCCTCGACGACAGCGTAGATGTCGTCGGCGCGCATGAGCAGATACTTCTCGCCGTCGACCTTGACCTCGTTGCCACCGAACTTACCGTAGATGACAACGTCGCCAACCTTGACGTCCATGGGGATGCGCTCACCCTTGTCGTTGACCTTGCCGGCGCCCACGGCAACGATGGTGCCGCGCTGCGGCTTCTCCTGAGCGTTGCTGGCGATATACAGACCAGAAGCGGTCTTCTGCTCGGCCTCGTCGGGCTTGACCAGAACACGATCTGCAAGCGGCTTCAAAGACGACATGCTTGTCTCCTCCTTTTTGGGCCGCGTGGTTATGCCACGCGAATTAACCCTTTTTGTTTGCGTACGCGTTGAATGGTACCCACGAATGGCGGGTTATACAACACGGAGTCAAAAAATCTTATTTTTTGGCACTTAGATTTTCTGAATGCCGGGGGATAACTTAACGGTGGCCCCCGTGTGGTTCCGGAGGGGCGGGGCATAAGGTTTCCTGCTCGGGCAGTCCTGCTCGCACGAAGGCCACATTAAGTGGCCTTCGGCTCGTGCGGAACTCGCGATAAACCTTATGCCCCGCCCCTCCGGAGCCACACGGGAGGCAGGTTAACTAATTCGGGCCCGGCATTCAGAAAAGTCAGTGCAGCAAAATGGCGATGCGGATAGCGACATGGGCATGGTTTTCGCTGCGCGCACGGGTCCCCTGGGGAGCGCCGTGCATTTTTGGGAGTATTCAGCAAGCCAGGACGGCTGCATACACGCCGGACACACCATATTGGTCCCAAGGACGCCTTCGACCGGCGATTTGAGTCGGCAGGCAAACCCCGCCAGGACAAAAAGGCATGCTTCGCGCCGCGCCGGACCCCAAAATGACGTCAATCTCCGCAACGTTACTCAGCCGCAGCGGCACCGGCAGAGCTCGCGGTGCTGAATACTCCGTTTTTTGCACGGCACGGGCGGGGGTACATCAGGATCAGGAAGAATATCCCAGCCTTTTTATGCAATCTGTAATGGGAAGTATGCAAAACACCAAGAGGCAGCATTGCTGATGTCCAAATTGAGCGCGCAGGGCAGCGGCGCATCCGCCCTGCGCCCAAATCCATCAGAGCGGGGACGCTCCTAACAAATCCCCACCGGCAAACAAACGCGACTCGAGCGCTATCCCAAAATAGGCTGTCCGAGCCGCGCTTAACGGTACGGCATGAATACTTAGCGCTCGTAAATCAAGTTACCTGCCAGGTAGGTGGCCTGAACCTTGGTAGCCTGGAGCTCTTGTGGATCGACAGTGAGCGGGTTTTGGTCCAGGACTACCAGATCGGCGTATTTGCCGGGCTCCAGGCTGCCGAGGTTTTGCTCGTCGCCCGCTGCGTACGCGCTGCCAAGCGTGTAGTTGCGCAGGGCCGTTGCCGCGTCGATACGCTCGCTCGGCAACCAGCCGCCCTCGGGCCAGTGACTTTTGGGGTCCTGGCGCGTGATGGCCGTGTAGAGCACGTTCATGCTGGTAACAGCTGTTATGGGGCTATCGGTGCCGAAGGCTTGGCGAATGCCGCGCTGCTTATAGGTTGCGAACGGCCACATGATGCGGCTGCGCTCCAGGCCCAGGTCGCGCTCCGGACCACCCGGGTCGAGCGTGATATGGCAGGGCTGGCTCGACGCAATCACGTTGAGCTGACGTAGACGGTCGATGTCCTGAGGCAGCAGGTTTTCCAGATGCTCCAGCGTGTTATGGCCGTGCTGAGGCAAGCCGTACAGGTCGGCGGCCTCCTCGAAGATATCCAGCGCGGCATAAATCGCACCGTCACCAATGACGTGGATGCGCACGGTGTGACCGCGCTCCGCGGCCGCCAGAACCAGTTTGCGCATGCGCTCAGCCGGAACCGTCAGACGGCCCTGATCGCCCGGGAAGCGCGGGTTGGTATAGGGCTCGGTGAGATAGGCCGTGTGTTCGCTCGACACACCGTCGAAGAACTGCTTAAAGCCTGGCGCCGAGAGCAGCGCGTTGTTCGCGTAACGTGCCTGCAGCTCTTCCAGGCGCGACTGGTCATCCAGCAGCGTGGGGAACAGATGGGCTCGGATGCCCAACTTGCCGGCTGCCTGCAGCTTGTCATAGACGTCGTCGCGGATAAAATCGCAGCCCGGCATGGGCATGAGCGACATATCGCATATCGAGGTGATGCCCTGCTCGGCCATCCGCCTCATTTGATCGGCGTAAGCGCTTGCGATGCGATCCTCGCCCAGCCACTCAAGGCAGCGCGGTAGCAGCTGCATGGCAGCCGCCTCGTGAGCAATACCCGTGAGCTCGCCGTTTGCGTCCTTGTCGTAGCTACCGCCCGCTGGTGGCTCGCTGTCGCGCGTGACGCCGAGTGCATCGAGTGCGCGGGTGTTGAGCCACAGCGTGTGCCCGTCACCCGAATACATAACACAGGGACGATCGGGGAATGCCGCATCGAGCGACGCCTTGGTAGGATGCTCGGGCGGGTCCCAACGGTAGTCGCGCCAGCCCTGCGTCACAACCCAAGCGTCGTCGGGCAGGTCCTGGGAAAACTCGAGCGCATGTTGCACCAGCGCCGCCTCGGACGTGCCCATATCCATGAGCATGTACGGCGAGGAACCGACCGAGGTATGGAAGAAGTGCAGATGAGCGTCATGGAAACCGGGGCAGACAAACTGCTCGCCGCAGTCGATAACCGACGTGGCGGCGGGAGCGGCGGCGATCACGTCATCGGGCGCACCGACTGCGACGATACGGTCGCCTGCGATGGCAATCGCCAGCTCGCGGGCGGTATCGATGCCGTCTTGGGCGGTAAAAACGTTCTTGGAGCGGATAATCCGATCGATATGTTGCATGGGCATCCCCATCTCTGGCAGGAAATTCAACACCCCCGAGTGTACTCCCCCGCCCTTGTAACAAAACCCCAAGCGGCAAACGGCAACTTTACCAGCCCTAGCGGCAGGTGGCATACTGGAGAGAGCCTGTACGATTTTGCGATCAACCCAGCAAGGAGCAAATCGACCATGACGAAGACCAAGGCACAGCAGATTATGGCGGCGACCGAGGCTCGCGCGGCTGACGACGTCACCGCAGCCATCAAAGATATCGCTACCGAGTTTGAACCATATATCATCAAGCAGCGCCGGCACTTCCATAAGCACCCGGAGCTGAGCCTTGCCGAGGAGCGCACGACCTCCGACATCGCCAACCAGCTCGACGCCATGAATATCCCCTACGAGCGTCCGCTCAAGACCGGCTTGGTGGCAACGCTTCGCGGTACCGCGCCGGATGCCTACCGCGAGGACGGCACGCCACGCCGCCGCATCCTGCTGCGCGCCGACATCGACGCCCTGCCCGTCACCGAGCAGACCGGCGAGGAGTTCGCCAGCGTCAACGAGGGCTGCATGCACGCCTGCGGCCACGACTGCCATATCGCCATGATGCTCGGAACGCTGCAAATCCTGCGCCATATGACCGACGACATCCACGGCGAAGTCCGCATCGTATTCCAGCCCAGCGAGGAAAACGGCCAGGGCGCTAAGCTCATGATCGGCACGGGTGTGCTCGACGGCGTCGATGGCGCCTACGCCGCGCACATCTGGAGTGAGGTCGACGCCGGCACCGTGAGCTGCGAGCCCGGTCCGCGCATGGCCAATACCGACTGGTTCCGCATCGACGTCCGCGGCACCTCGTGCCATGGCGCCATGCCCCAGCGAGGTCACGACGCCGTCATGGTTGCCGCCGAAATTGTCAACGCCCTGCAGACCATCGTCTCGCGCGAAATCAGCCCCTACGAGCCGGCCGTCATCACCGTCGGCGAGCTACACGGCGGCACCGCGCGCAACGTTATCGCCGGCACGGCCTACCTCGCCGGCACAGTGCGCACCTACGGCGATTCGACCCACGAGGAAATGCCGGAGCTCATGCGCCGCATCGTGGAGCATACCGCGGCAGCTCTGGGCGCCGAGGCAGAGCTCACCGACTACACCATCGCCAACTACAAGGTCGAAAACGACGCCGCCTCGAGCGAGCGCTGCCGTCAGGCTGTAATCAAGTGCCTGGGCCCCACCGGCCAAGGCCATTATTGCGGCACGCTTTCGGGCGAGGATTTTTCGGAGTACCTGCGTCGCGTACCGGGCGTGCTCGCCTTTGTAGGTACGCGCAACCCCAAGATTGGCGCCACGTACGCCCAGCATTCCTGCTTCTACAAGATCGACGAGACCGTGCTGGCAAAGGGCTCCATGGTGGCCGCCCAGTATGCTATCGACTTTTTGGCCGAGCCCACGCAAGAGGAGCTCGACGGCCCCGCGATTACCGCGGTCGCCGAAACCAACCCCGATCTGGCCGCCAAGTTGCGCTCTGCCAAGGCGACGACCGCCGAGGCTCGCGACGCCATCCATGATGCCCGAACGGCTCGCCATGCCGCGATCAAGGGCATCCACGACGCACGCGCTGCTGCACGCCGCGAGGAGAAGCACGACGAGTAGTCGTCACACCCATCCATAACAGCCTGGCTAAAGCAGAGCGGGGGCGGACGTATCGAAACGTCCGCCCCCGCTCATTCTTCAAGCGCTATTTCTACCATTTCTACCCCGTCCCCAAATGGCAGACGGCATGGCTACTCGTCCTGAGGTTCCTCGTCGGAGCTTGGCTCGGACGCCGACTCAGGTGCAGGTGCCGGCTCAGGTGCAGGTGCCGGCTCAGGCTCAGGCGCAGGCTCAGGCGCAGGCTCGGGCTCAGATGCCGTCTCAGACTCGGGCGCCGGCTCAGACTCGGTCGCGGGAGCGGGTGCAGGCGCCGGCGAAGCATCCGGAGCGCTGTAACCTGAGGGAGCGGACTTCTTCTCGAAGGGCAATACAAAAGTCAGGACGTCGTCCTTGTCCTCGTCGGCCCACTCGCTTGCATAACGTGCAACCCAATAGCCAACGGCACGGTGCTTGAGCATCTTGCCAAAGACCGTAAGAAATACGGTGACAAAAGCGACCAGCACCAAGAACAGCGCGAGCGTGACGCCACCGCCGGTAACAATTGCCTCAATACCCGTAGGACGATAGTAGTAGCTATACATACCGACAGAGGCAATGGCGCCAAAGACGACCGTCAAGATCCATGTGACAACGTTGGCGACCAGGCCCGTCAAAAACTCGGGAAGGAACGAAGCACAGAACAGCTTGGTCTTGTTGTGCTTAAACGCCGCCCAGACCTTATCGAGCGAAAACGCGCTCTCGACACGCCCGGTCACCGCAAAGTGCATCACGGCGATGTCGGCGAACATCTTAAAGAAGACACCCAGAATCGCCGAGGCAATTAGCGCCAGGACAAGCAGGCCAAGCGAGCCAAACAGCGCAGCCTCGAGCGCATAAGAACCGTAATAAGAATACGAGCCCGCAGCGCCAATTACCACGCCCTCCACCAGCGAAAGCACTACACCGATAACGGGAATGGCAGCGATAACCTCGAGCACGACCGAAATAACGCTCGAAAAGACTCCGAGACCAAACGACGTGGAACGCATCAGCGGACGATCCATGCCGTCATCGATCTTAAGCGACAGATCGCGACCCCACTCGATGCCAAAGCCGGAACCGCACACGCTCGCAATGCAAGCTGCCAAAAAGCCGATGGCAGCCGCAATGCCGCCAATAACGGGAATAAACAACACGAGCACTGACACAACGCAAATCAGCGCCGGCAAAAACGCGATTTGGCATACACGCTGAAGCACGCCCGGAGTCTTGGTCATATCTTGGAACGCCTGAGCCACACAGCCCTTTGGCGCATTCGCCACGGGCGGTTGCGGAACAAACTGCTGGGGCTGAGGCTGTCCCTGGGGAGCGGGGCCAGCGGCACCGGCATTAGGAGCACCGCACACGCCGCAGAACTTGTCGTTATCGCCCATGGGGGCGCCACACTGCGAGCAGAACATAGAATCATCCCTTCATATTTTGAACGAATCACTTGGATCGCAAACGATGTCTTTAGCATCATTATTGCCCAATGTAGGGTCAAATACTCAAAGATGACCGATTTGCAAGGTACACGGCGCCAGCAGGCGGTTCGTTGAATACGTCTGTGCTAGTTCGTTCCGCGGAAACCCTTGCCGACGATCTCGGAGCTGTCGACAATCGTGATAAAGGCACCCGGATCGACCTCGCGCGCATAGCGGCGCAGTTGCACGGCCTCGCGACGGCTCAGCACGCTCATAATCACCGTCACGCACTTGCCCGAGAAGGCACCGTAGCCGCGACTGATGGTCGCCGTGCGGTTAAGATGCTTGACGATAAATTCCTCGACCTTAAGGGGCTCGGAACAAATGACCGTGCAGACCTTACGAAGATGAATGCTCTCGATGGCCTTGTCGACCACAAGCGTCTTAGCAAACAGGCCAAGCACGCAATACAGACCGACACGCGGGCCATACAAAAAGGCCGCGATGGTCACGATGCCGATATCGACCAGCAACAGCGCGCGGCCAATCTCGAGCGTGGTGCGGCGTTTGAGGATCATGGCGAGGATGTCCGTGCCGCCCGTCGAGGCGCCGATATCAAAGACGATGGCACTGCCGAGCGCCGGCAGAATCACGGCAAAGCACAGGTCGAGCCACATATCGCCCGTCATCGAGATATCGGTCGGGATAAAGAGCTCAAACAGCGAAACATAGGCGGACAGCGCAAACGAGGCGAAGACGCTCCACAGGATTGCCTTGCGCTCCAAAAAGATAAAACCCAAAACGACGAGAACCGCGTTGATAATCCACATAAAGACGCCGACGGGCAGGGTTGGGAACAGCGTGGACAGAATAACCGACACGCCCGAGGTGCCGCCAAAAGCAAAGTGATTAGGGGTTTTAAACGCAACGATGGCAAAGGCCGTAAGAATCAGGCCCAGATTGAGCTCGGCGAAAAAGCGCGGGAAGCCTGGCTCCTGGCTGCGCTTTTGGCCGGCACGCTCGCCGCGCTCGATATCGGTGCGATCGACCACGCACTCCATCGGCACCACGGGAGGACGATGTACCTCCTCGGCAGCTCGCGATGCCGCCTCTGCCGCGGCAGCCTCAATCGCCCATGCCTGGCTTTCTGTTTCGTGCTCGTCAGCCATTACGGCAACCCCTCGTTAACAATTTGGAAACAATGCGCCCATTAGGGTAACGCGGAACGCGACGATTGCAACCCCTAGTTAGACGAGCGGTATGCCTACATCGGGGGCATACAAATAACGGCCGGCCGCACATACATCCGTGCGACCGGCCGTTTGACGTTTTCGCAGATAAAACCTGCCAAAATAAACATCCTATTTGGTAGGTTACTCGTGCTGGTTGGTGCGGTGCTCGTACTCCTCGGGGGTGATGACATCCTCGATGCGCAGGTTGACGCCTGCCACCTCAAGGCCGGTCATCGCAGCCAGACGCTCGGTCACGCGCGCCTTAACGTCGTCGAAAATCGCGGGCGCGTAGGCGCCGTACTCGATAATGACGGAAATGTTGACGACCACGCGGTTGTCGTCGGTGACCTCGACCGTCACGCCCTTGGTCAGATTCTCGGCACCGAACTGCTCCTGCACAAAGTGCATGAGGTTGCCCTTCATGCCCAGGACGTGCGGCACCTCGCGGGTGGCCATGGCGACGATCTTCTCGATTACACCATTGGAATAGGTCAGCGAGTCCTCGGACTCGTCCGCTTCCTCATCATCCTCGTCCGCATCGTCGGCGGATTCGGCCTCGACGAGCGCCTCGTCCTCGAGCGTTACGTCCTCGGCCTCGGCGGCGACGGTCTCGTCTGCCTCGAGCTCGATATCGGCCACATCGACCTTCGTATTAAAAGCCATGGTTCCTCCTTATGCCTGCCGCGGATGCGACAGTCGAATACATATTAGCGACCGCTAAACAGACGGCCGAAGAAGTTGACGATCCCGTTCTCGCCGTCGCGAATTTGGCCGATTACAGCGCCGATCAGCACGAAGAATGCAATGACGAGCGTGTCCCACAGGCCCAACGTGAGTACCAACACAGCGAGGATAAAGCCAGCGACGGCGCCGAGCGTGGTGTTGGGATGACGCACAGCATAGCTCCAGATGGCAGCGCCCGTACCCTTGATGAGACCCATAGCCTCGTCAAAATCCGCGGCTGCCGCGTCTTGTAACTCGGTTGCCTCTGCTTTGGAATCAACAGGTTCGCTCGCCGGCGTGGCGCTCTGGTCAATCGTCAGGCGCGGCGTACGAGCGGTCTTATCTTGATTGGTATCACTCACCGGAAACCTCCACGGTCTGGACGGTAGTCTTGGACGGCAAAAAACGAACGCGCGTGGTCGTACCCGGCGTGCCGAGCATGGTGTCGCAAGCTTCCTCGATGCGCTGTTGCATCGCGGTAGCCAGAGATGCCACGTCCTTATCGTCAAGCGCGATAGCCTCGACCTTAAATCGGACGTGCGAATCGTCGGAACCTTGGACGCGGGCCTCGACATGCTCGACCATCACGCGGTCGTCGCGCTCGGCAGCGGCCCTGGCGCACGAAGAAAGCGCCGCAAGGGTAACCTCGATATTGCGCTCCCCCGCCGGATGCACGCAGGACGGCTCGCGACGAGCAAACATCAGGCGGAAAAAGCTTACCAGCACGCCGATCGCCACAACTCCGCCGCATGCCGTCACGACAATGCGCGGCATGGGGTCGCGCATCAGCAGCATAAAGCGATACGTATACGCCCCCCAAAACTGGCAGACAAGCGTACCCAGCGCCACGATGGCGGCGGCAAGATACACAATCGCTAGGGCTCGTTTGAGTACGCGCACGTGGCGCTCCCTTCAAATCTCGGCTCTCGAAATGCAGAACGGTTCGCATCATTATAAAAGAGCCGGGTCCGGTGCTCTACGCACGCGGATCCGGCTCATCTATTCCACGAGGCTTGCATGCTCGCTTCATTATGCCCAGATATACACGGCTTAACCCGTGCGGGCGCTACTCCTCCTCGAGGGCAGCGATGACCTCGTCGGTCATGTCCATGGTGCTGTAAACATCCTGGACGTCGTCGAGCTCCTCAAGACGGTCGATGAGGCGCTGAACCTTCTTGGCGTCGGCGCCGGAGACCTCGGTCGGGGTGGTCGGGACCATGGTGGTCTCGGAACCCTTGACCTGGACGCCCTGCTCCTCGAGCGCCTTGGAGACAGCCATAACCTCGTTGGCAGTAGTCCAGACGATCCACTCCTCGCCGGCGTCCTCGTAGTCCTCGCCACCGGCCTCGGCGATGGCCATCATGAACTCATCCTCGTCACCGGCAGCACCGTTGGCGATCATGGTCTCCTTCTTGGCGTTCTCGTCCAGGATCTCCTTGGCGACGACGATCTGGCCCTTGCGCTCAAACTGGAAGGCGACGGAGCCGGAGGTGCCCAGGTTGCCACCAGCGTGGGAGAAGGCGGAACGGACATCAGCGGCGGTACGGTTGCGGTTGTCGGTCAGGCAGTCGACGTAGACGGCGACACCGGCGGGACCGTAGCCCTCGTACACGATGTTCTCGTAGACGGCAGCGTCGGCACCCGAACCAAAAGCCTTGTCGATAGCGGACTTGATCTTGTCCTTAGGCATGGACTGAGCCTTGGCCTTGGCAACGGCAGCGGCGAGGCTGGCGTTGTTCTCGGGCAGCGGGTCACCGCCGAGACGGGCAGCAACGGTGATGTTGCGGCTGAGCTTGGAGAAGAGGGCGGAACGCTTGGCGTCCTGCGCGCCCTTACGATGCTTGGTTGTGGCCCACTTAGAGTGTCCGGACATACGTGTCTCCTATCGGTTTCGACCTAAAGCCCAGCGCAGATGCTCGGGCAATATAAACAAACGTCGTTATGATATACCTACTGGCCTGCGAGATAAACCCCAAAATGAAGGCGTCGTGATGATGGCCCCTTTGGTGCAAAGAAACCCGACCTCAATGCACCAAGTTAGAACCAGAGGAAGTCGCTGCGGGTGACGGTGGCGCCGATGGCGAAGGGCATGCAGGCGATGACCGGATACAGGTAGCGCATGTAAGTCGAGCCGTTGCACGGGCCAATCAGGCACACGGCGAGCACGCCCAACAGCGGCACCCAGATCGCCAGCGCACGCCATGAATGACGACGCAGCAGGTAGACCACCACGGCGATCATGATCCACACATAGGTGGCCGAGCTCATGGCGAGCGAGATAAACGGGATGCGTTGTACTGCCACGCGATACAGGTTGATCAGGTGGTCGCACCAGCGCACAACCTTGCTATCGACCGGATGGAAGTCGAAGTACTTGAGGTTATCGGGCTTCGCCATAATCTCGGCACTGCGCGCCGTGCTGTAGACCCAGGCATCGCGCGCGCTCGGATAAAAATAGCCATAGTAATTATTGATAAGCGCCGAAATATAGCACTCGGGATCCTTCTTAAACATCTGGGCCCATACCCCAAAATAGGCATCGATGTCCTCCTGCGAGGCGTACTCATTAAAGCAGTTCTTGACGGCGTCGGACTTGTCGGGGTTGTAGCG
>USNX01000004.1 GCA_900556205.1 uncultured Collinsella sp. | reverse complement strand
ACGGATGTCGGCCGGGATGCGCTCGAGGGCCATGACGGCGCAGGCGCCTGCCTCCTCGGCGATGCGTGCCTGCTCGGGCGTGGTAACGTCCATGATGACGCCGCCCTTGAGCATCTGCGCGAGTTCGCGATTGAGTTTGACGCGATCGGCCTTGCTGGTCTGTTCTGCCATGGTTGCTCCCTTGGTTGGCATGTGCATTGCTTGACGGAACATCCTATCGGGGAGCTGGGTATGGCAAAATACTCAGTTTTCGAGATAATAATAATGTCAGCCTAATACCAGATTGAACAGCTCGATAAGGTCAGGTGGCAAACTCATGCTTGACTACAATTTGGAAAAACGCGGCGAAGCATCGCTTTATGAGTATGTTTACCAGCAAATTCGAGATGATATTGTTGCTGGACGTATTGCGGCGGGGGAGCATCTTCCGTCTAAGCGCGCCTTTGCCAGTCATCTGGGAATCAGTGTCATTACCATCGAGAATGCATATAGCCAGTTACTTGCCGAGGGCTATATTTGCTCAATGCCGCGTCGTGGCTACTACGCTTGCAAGCTTCCGGATGCACCGGTTTTGCCTTTGGCTTCGCAGGGCATCGACCGAGATACCGTCTCTGTGGGCCTCAGCGCGCATGATGTCAACGGACAGGTCGAGCTGTTCGATGCACTTTCTCCTTCCGCTTTGGAGGCGGCGCGGCTTTGGCAAAGCGCACTACGGGCGACGTTGGCATCCGAAGATGAGCGCGAAATCTTTTCGCCCGCACCGGCGCAGGGCACCGCTCGGCTGCGACGCGCAATTGCTCACCATCTGCGTGGGACAAGGGGCATGAATGTCGACCCCAACAACATTGTTATCGGTGCAGGCGCCCAGCTGCTCGATACCATGTTGGTTCAGTTGCTTGGCGCTGACAAGGTGTATGCGGTTGAGGATCCGGGCTATTTGCGTCTGACGCGTATCTATCAGGCTATGGGCTGCCAAGTTCGACATATCCCGTTGGATGATGAGGGCGTGGACTTGAGCACTCTGCAGAAAAGCGGGACCGATGTCCTTCACCTGATGCCGTCCCATCAGTATCCGACCGGCCTTGTGACGAGCATTGCGCGTCGCTATGCGCTGCTGAGCTGGGCCGCCGAGCGACCAGGTCGGTACCTCATCGAAGATGACTTTGATTGTGAGTTTCGCCTTGCCGGCAAGCCAATTCCCGCGCTCGCGTCGATCGATGCCTCCCAGTCGGTTATCTACACCAACACGTTTTCGAAGAGCCTGTCATCGGCGTTGCGTCTAGCGTACATGGTGCTGCCCGATGAGCTAATGGAGCGGTTTAGGCGCAACCTTGGTTTTTACGCCTCGTCGGTGAGTTCTGTTGACCAGGTCGCTTTGGCTCGTTTGCTGGAATCGGGTGATTACGAGCGACATGTGAACCGCGTGCGCGTTCGTGCTCGCGAGGCGCGTGATGGCCTGGCGGCGCTTGTACGGAAGGCATTTCCGGCAGGGGAAGTCTCGATCGAACACGCAGACGCGGGCCTTTAATGCACCGTGGTTGCGGAGCGTGGAACGGGCGGAAGCACTTTTGCACGGGCCCTCACGCGCTCGAGTATCCCTTTTGTCGATATCAGTGACTGTTATTGGTGTGCCGATGGCGCATCTGTCCCTAAAAACTCAACTCAAATTCTTGTCCAGTATGACGATTTGAGTCCAAAAATGCTTAATACCTTGGAATTGCAGCTAATGGGGGTGCTCTGCAACCTAAGTGAGTAGACTTTTAGCACTTTGGCGACCAGGCAGTTTTGTAACAAGTTATCTACCTGCGGTTTTGAAAAGCAGGAAGACCGGCCTGCTCGGAATGTTCAAAAAAGTCTACTCACTTGCCGCGTAAAGCTTCTGCATGAGAAAAAAATGGGGTTTTCAACAGGGCTTCGTCCAGCTCTTGGCAAGCTTTTGGCCAGTTGGGGAGGGCTGTTGAAAACTTTGCAGTCCGTTCGGCGCCATTTTTGGTGCGTTCGCGCCAATGCGTGACTGACTGGGTTGAAATTCGTGTTTTCCTGTGCCTATGAAGGATCTACTTTGTGACATATCGGCTTTTAGGTACTGGCGTTTGCCTCCTCAAGTCCGCGCTTTGTGTCCGCCGCTTCCACGACCGGAAGAAGACCGGCAGCGATATGATCTCACCCGCAACCCGACGGCTGCGGTCGCGCTCGGTTTTCCGTTGTATACATTGGTTCGGACGAGAAACAAACGGACTTGTCCTGCCAGCATTAGGCAGCGGCTGTTTCTTGGTGAGCTCCCCAGGGAATCCGTGCTGGAAACGGAGCATGGGTTTTTGGTTACATCTCCTCTACTGACGACATTCATCATGTCGCGGCATCTGACGGATCTTCAGCTTCTTTTGGTATTGGCGGAGATGTGTGGCTTGTTTGCGGTGTGTGCCCTGCCGGCGGCACTTGAGGCGGAGCTTTCGCGTGCAATTGATTCGGGCGCGATTTCGACAACGTTCGGTTGGGTGCGCTGCCCGTCCGAGGACGGCATCGCCTCAAATTTATGGCGTCGAGACGCTTTGGTTTTGGGCGGAGACCTTGACCGTTTTTGTTCAGATGTTTGCGGGATGCGTTGCGGCAATAGATTTATGGCGGTATCGCAACTCGTTCCATTGGGTGCCGCGTCGCCTTTTGAGGTCGAGGCGTATTTGTTGCTTGGACTGCCGCGAGCCCTGGGAGGCGAAGGTTTTTGCGGCATAGAGCTTAATGTTGAAGTGATGCTAAACACAAGTGCTCGAGCGATTGTGGAAAAGTCCCGTGTATATATCGACCTACTTCTTTCTTCGCCGGACGGCAGGCGACAGGTGGCCATTGAATGTCAGGGAAAGGCCTCGCACGGACGCGCAGGGGATGGCTTGCGTGACGCTGACCGCATGACGGCCCTTCAGGCCATGGGCTACGATGTACTTCTCCTGACACACAGACAGATATCCGATGAGGATAGATTCCGCGCGATCGTTAAGGCCATATGCAGGATGCTCGATGCTGAATATCGTGATAAAAGCTCAGACGAGCAAAGGGCTGAGACATTACTCCGGTCTGAACTATTCGTTGACTGGACAAAATTGGGAGTAATCGACGGGAAGATGCCCGTTAGACACAAAACGGCTCAATCGTGGACGGCTGCGGTTCTAAGTGAGTAGACTTTTGGCACTTTGGCGACCAGGCCGTTTTGCAACAAGTCATTTACCTGCGGCTTTATAAAGCAATATGGGTGGTGTGCTCGGCAAGTTCCAAAAAGTCTACTCACTTAGTTTTTGACGAGAAGCCTATGCCGAAGGCGGTCCTATTTCAGGGCGTTAACAAGTTCGTGAGGCACGAAAAAGGCCCGAACTAATACGGTCCGGGCCTCATCGAGCTTGAGGTTATGTCTCAGGCGTTTGGCTTAGCCAAAGTAGCGCTTGAGCAGGCCGGCGAAAGCCTTGCCGTGGCGGGCCTCGTCGCGAGCCATCTCGTGCACGGTGTCGTGGATGGCATCAAGGCCAGCGGCCTTGGCACGCTTGGCAAGATCGGTCTTGCCGGCGGTGGCACCGTTCTCGGCCTCAACGCGCATCTCGAGGTTCTTCTTGGTGGAGTCGGTCACGACCTCGCCCAGGAGCTCAGCGAACTTGGCAGCGTGCTCGGCCTCCTCGTGGGCAGCCTTTTCCCAGTACAGGCCGATCTCGGGATAGCCCTCGCGATGAGCGACGCGCGCCATGGCCAGGTACATACCGACCTCGGAGCACTCGCCTTCAAAGTTGGCGCGCAGGTCGGCAACGATGTCCTCGGAGACGCCCTCCATCTTGGCGACGCCCACGACGTGCTCGGCAGCCCACTCGAGCTGACCCTCCTCCTGCTTCAGGAAGCGAGAACCGGGAACGCCGCACTGGGGGCACTTGAAGTCCTCGGGCAGCTGGTCGCCGTCGAACTCTTCCACATAACCGCAAACGGGGCAAACAAACTTCATGATTCGATCCTTTCGATCGATGGCGATTGTGCGCTCGTCCGGTCCCGTAAGGGCCCTCTCCGGACGTGCGTCTTGACGAGTTCTATTATCCATAAATGCAACCAAATGTGAAGCCTATTAGGAATGATTTTTAATAAAACAATTTCGAGATATGAAGATGTTGATTGATTAACGATTGGGAGGCCGTCTGCGATCTTTGCTGAGTACAATCGGGCGAGCAAATGTTGACCTATCAACAAATGAAGGAGTTTCCTTTATGCATCTAGCCCGTCGTGCCTGGTGCCGAACATATCAGACGGTTTTTCGCATTGCATTGCCGATCCTGCCCTATACCGAGCCGCGCATTTTAGAGCATGCCGAGGATGTGCCCGCGGTGCTTCAAAAGCGCTCGATCCAGAAGGTCCTTATCGTGACGGATCCCGGCATTGCCCGTCTGGGGCTCACGGCACCGCTCGAGGCGGCGCTCGCATCCAGGGGGATTGGCGTTACGGTCTATGCCGAAACGCGTACAAACCCTACGGTTTCAAACGTGGAGGAAGCGGCGTCCCTGTATCGAGAGAGCGCCTGCCAGGCCATTATCGGCTTTGGCGGTGGCTCGGCCATGGACTGTGCCAAGGGCGTGGGCGCACGCATTGCGCAGCCAAACAAGCCCATCAACAAGATGCGCGGCCTGCTGCGGATTCATCGTCGCCTGCCGCTGCTCATCGCCGTTCCCACTACCGCCGGTACGGGAAGCGAAGTCACGCTTGCGGCGGTAATTACCGATGACGGGACGCACTACAAATACCCCATTAACGACTTTGTGCTCATCCCGCGTTTTGCAGTCCACGACCCCGAGTTTACGTGCGGCTTGCCCGCTTCCATTACGGGGCAGACGGGCATGGACGCCCTGACGCATGCCGTTGAGGCCTTTATCGGGCGAAGCACCACGCCCTATACGCGCAAGATGGCGCGACAGGCGGTGCAGCTTATCCACGACAATTTGCTCGAGGCCTATGAGCATGGTGACGACATGCGCGCTCGTCGCAATATGCTTTCGGCGGCGTATAAGGCGGGCGTTGCGTTTACCCGCTCCTATGTCGGATATGTGCATGCCATCGCGCACAGTCTGGGCGGCCGATACGGAATTCCGCACGGTTTGGCCAACGCGATCATCCTGCCGCACATGCTTCGCGCTTATGGTGACGCCGCCGCCCCCAAGCTTGCCGATCTTGCTCGCATGGCGGGCATTGCGCCGGCTACCGCGCAGGATAGTCTTGCGGCCGAGGCCTTTATCGATTGGGTCGACCGCATGAACGAGATCCTGGGAATCCCCAAATATGTCTCGGGCATTCGCCGCTCCGACATTCCCGAGATGGCGGCGCATGCCGATGCCGAGGCCAATCCGCTGTACCCCGTTCCGCTTTTGATGGACCGCTTGGAGCTCGAGCGTATGTACGAGGTCGTCGCGGGTGGTATGTTTGAGGACGAGAACTAGGAGGGTGCCATGAACACCGAGGAAATTGCGCGCATCGTCGGCGATCAGCGCACTTACTTTAAAACGCACGCTACGTTTGATGTTGATGCCCGACGTCGCGCGCTCGTGAGTTTACGCGATGCGGTACGGGCGCACGAGGCCGATATTGCCCATGCACTCAAGACCGATTTGGGAAAGTCGCATGACGAGGCATATATGTGCGAGATCGGCACGTCGCTTTCCGAGATTCGTCATCAGATCGCTCACGTGGCTCGATGGAGTCGTCCGCGCCTGCGTCCGTGTGACCTTGCCAACGCCGTGAGCGCGTGCAAAACGCGAGCCGTGCCCTATGGCGTCACGCTCATCATGGCTCCGTGGAACTACCCGTTTTTGCTAACACTCGAGCCGCTCGCCGGCGCCCTTGCCGCGGGCAATACCGTGGTCATCAAGCCGAGTGCCTATGCTCCGGCATCGAGCGCGGTGCTCAAGCAAATCTGTGAAGAGGCATTTGATCCGCGCCTGGTGACGGTTGTCGAGGGCGGGCGCGCCGAGAACGAAGCGTTGCTCGATGAGTGCTGGGACAAGATCTTCTTTACCGGTAGCGTTCCGGTCGGCAAGCTCGTCATGGAGCGCGCGAGTAAAAACCTCACGCCCGTGACGCTTGAGCTGGGCGGCAAGAGCCCCTGCATCGTGGATGCGACGGCAAACTTGAAGGTCGCGGCACGGCGTATCGCCTTTGGCAAATGGCTCAACGTAGGGCAGACCTGCGTGGCGCCCGACTACCTGCTGGTCGATACGCGCGTGCACGACGAGCTGCTGGACCTCATCAGGGAAGAGGCCCGCCGTATGTTTGGCGAGCATCCGCTCGATAACGAGGATTATGGGCATATCGTCAACGCCAAGCATTTTGCGCGCGTGCGTGGGCTGATCGATCCCGATAAGGTTGTGCTTGGAGGCACGGCGCGCGAGTCATCGCTCAAGATTGAGCCGACGATTTTGGACGGCGTGACCCCCGATGACGCCGTGATGCAGGAGGAGATTTTCGGCCCCATCTTGCCGGTGCTGACGTTTGAGAGCCTAGACGAGGCCGAGACGTTTATTACGGATCGTCCGACGCCGCTGGCTCTGTATATCTTTAGCCAGGATCGCGCAGTTCAGCAGCGCTTTGTGCGTTACGTGCCCTTTGGCGGCGGCTGCGTCAACGACACGATTATGCACTTGGCTACGAGCCATATGGGCTTTGGTGGCATGGGTGCGAGCGGTATGGGGCGGTACCATGGACGCGAGAGCTTCGATACGTTTAGCCACAAGAAGAGCATCGTGAACAAGGCAACGTGGCTGGACGTGCCATTCCGCTATGCTCCTTACGCAAGCTGGAAGCACAAGTTCGTGCGCATGTTTGTGCATTAGAAAAGGGCGCAGGTAATACGAACAAGTGTCCCTATTACCTGCATTTTGCGTTAGACTACTGTTATGGAGCACGGATGGGCCAACTCCCTTTAGAAGGGATTTGGTATGAACGTAAGCGATGTTATTTCGTTATTGGCGTTGTTGATTGCGGCTATCGAACTCGGTCTGTTTATCGGCCGAATGAAATAGCCGCCCCCGCGTAAGCGAAGACGGCCACTTCTCACGATGAAAACGTGTATCGGAGTTGGCAAGACCCGCGGCAACGGGTGCCATCCGTGTTCCTATCTTATCTGCAAGCGTTCTGTCGCGCAAGCGTTGAGGCAAACGATTGAAGGACGCAGACAGGATGTATTTGTGTCCGCACGGGACCGTAGACTTCTCAATAAGGTTACACACCGGTTTATCCGGCCGTTAGAGGAGCTGCTATGTACGAGCCTTCGCGTGTTCTTCTGTCATTTCACATTGCAGGATTTCAGTATGCCGATGGCGCTTTGGTCCTAGGCGATCTTAAAGCGGGCGATAAACTGACGCTGTGTGCCGAGCGCGATAATCCCCATGACCCCGAGGCAGTTGCGATCTACTATGGCAAGACCAAACTTGGCTACGTTCCGGGAAACGAGGTCGGCCCACTGTCCTTGATGATGTATTACGGCCACGAGGACGTATTTGAGGCCCGTGTGCAACAGGTTGCCCCCGAGCGCAGCCCGTGGCATCAGGTGCGCGTTGGGCTCTACGTGGTGGATGCTCGCTAGTCGGCAATGGAGGCTGCCATGTTTGATGACGATGACCTGTTTGATCTGGCAGATGATCCGTTTGAGTGGGATGTGCTACTCGATGACGATGAGCTGGAACAGGACCGTAAGATGCGGCAGGACAAGAAAACTCAGGGTGACGCTTCGAAAAAGCAAGACAAGCGCCGCCGCGGACTGTTCGGCGGGCTCTTTGGATAACCGCCGCATCGCTACGTCTGTATACTTAGCACGAGTTGGATGCATTGCGAAATGAGGGCATAGACGATGATGTGGTTTACCGCCGACCTGCACCTGGGCGATACGAATATCTTGCACGACATGGATCGACCGTTTGATTCGGTCGAGGAGATGAACCGCAAGGTCATCGATGCCATCAATGAGTGCGTGGCTGCGGACGACCGCCTCTATATCCTGGGAGACTTTACGTATCGCTTGCCCATGGCGGAGGCGGTGCGCCTGCGCGAGCGTATCGAATGCAAGAATGCGACGCTCATCCGCGGTAACCATGACGGCGACTGGGAAGATTCCGACGCCCCGCAAATTTGGGAAGACGTGCGCGATTACCTGGAGATTGCTCCCGGCTATGCCAAGGGCCATCGTCTGGTTATGAGCCACTACCCCATGCTCAGCTGGAACGGCAAGGCACGTGGCGCCATTATGCTGCATGGGCATATCCACAGCAGGGGTGACCGCACCAACGCACGCAACCGCGATCGCGAGCGCCCGATCCTGCGCTATGACGTTGGCCTTGATGCCAACGACTACAGACCCGTAAGCCGCGATCAAATCCTGGGCTTCTTTGGACTGTAATGCTCGAACCACCACAAAGGGGACAGGCATCTTTGTGGTGGTTCTGGCGCCGTTGCCATTATGGCGGCGGCGCCTTTTTTGTCCGCGTGGCGCGGTAGAGTGTAGGCGGTTGAAATTTGCGTCCATCGAGGAGCTGCTATGAACGAGATCAAGTGCCCGCATTGCGGCGAAGTTTTTAAGGTCGATGCGTCCGGCTATGCGGATATCGTCAAGCAAGTGCGCGATGCCGAGTTCTCGCGCGATCTTGATGAGCGCGTAGCGGCGGCTCGACGCGAGGGCGAGCAGGCGCTGGAGCTTGAGCGTTCGCGTTCGGCGTCTGCCCTGCAGGAGGCGGAGTCTCAACGCGACGCTCAGCTTGTCGAGCAGAAGAACACTGCGGATCAGAAACTGGCGCAAGAGGTTGCCAAGCGCGATGCTGAGCTTGCCGAGCTGCGCGCTAAGCTCGAGGGCGCTGCCGCAGAGCGCGAGAGTGCAAGCCAGCGCGCGGCGGTTGAGGCACGAGCCAATGCTCAAAAAGAGAATGCCGAACTCCAGCGTGAGATTGATAGCCTGCGTGCGCAGCTTGGGCGCAAAGATGACGAAGCAAAGCTTGCCGAGTCGGCGGCGCGCAACGCTGCTCAAAACGATTTAGCTGCACGTGATGCTCAGATTGCCGAGCTGCAGGCCAAGCTTGCCGCGGCGGACAAGGCCCAGGAGATGGCGCTTGCCGCCGCTGCGGCTGAGTCGCAGCGCGAGCTCGATGCCGCTCGCAGCGAGGCCGAGCGCGCGCTTACTGACTATCGCGCGACGGTACAAGAGAAGTTTTCCGCCGCTAAGGCACAGTCCGAGCAAGAGGCCGAGGGTCTGCGTGCCCAGCTGCGCGAGCAGGAACTGATGGCAAAAATGAACCTGTCGGAGGCGGTTGCCGCGGCGGAGCGAGAGCGCGATGAGGCGCGTGCCAAACTGACGAGCGAGCTGGCGGTGCGCGATTCTCGCGAGGAACAGGCCAAGGCGGCACACGAGCTCGAGCTTGCGCAGGCCAAGCGTGCGAGCGATGACCTGATTCGCTATAAGGATGAAGAGATCGAGCGCCTTAAGGACATGAAGGTCCGCCTGTCCACCAAGATGGTGGGTGAGTCGCTCGAGCAGCACTGCGAGACCGAGTTTAACCGTCTGCGCATGACGGCGTTTCCTAACGCGTACTTCGAGAAGGATAACGATGCGTCCGAGGGCACCAAGGGCGACTTTATCTTCCGCGAGTGCGACGCAAGCGGTAACGAGGTCATTTCGATTATGTTCGAGATGAAAAACGAGAACGACGAGACCGCGACCAAGCATAAAAACGAGGACTTCTTTAAGAAACTCGATCACGATCGTCGCCAGAAAGGCTGTGAGTACGCGGTGCTCTGCACGCTGCTCGAGCCCGAGAGCGAGCTTTACAACGCGGGAATCGTGGACGTGAGCTATCGCTACGAGAAGATGTACGTGATTCGCCCGCAGTTCTTTATTCCCATGATCACGCTTCTTCGCAACGCCGCCATGGGTTCGCTTCGCTATAAGCAGGAGCTGGCGGAGTACAAACAGCAGAATATCGACGTTACGAACTTCGAAGCCAAGATGGAGAAGTTCAAGAATGATTTCGGCCGCAACTACGAGATCGCGAGCCGCAAGTTCCAAACGGCGATCGATGAGATCGACAAGACGATTAGCCACCTGCAGAAAACCAAGGAGGCGTTGCTGTCCTCCGAGAACAATCTGCGCCTAGCCAACAAGAAGGCGGACGATCTTACCATTCGCAAGCTCACGTGGGGCAACAAGACCATGAAGGCCGCGTTTGACGAGGCGCGCGGGGCTGCGACAGAGACAAACGATGAGCCAGCCGAGGCGGATTCGTATGAGGTCGAGGGTGCCGAGTAAGGCATAGCGTATAGCGCAAAAGCGGGGCCGCTGGCTATATTGCCAGCGGCCCCGCTTCGTTTCGTTCCATTGTGCCCGGCTAGTCCTCGAGCAGGTCCTCGATAAAGCCGACGCGGTAGTTTTTGAAGATGACCTCGCCGCCGTCTTGCGTGGCGTCCAGATCGACATCGCCCATGATGCCAAAATCGTGGTCGCCATCCTCGTCGGCAAAGATCTGGTGCACGTGCCATACGTGCGCGGTCTTCTCGTCGGACTCGTCAATGGAAAACATCGCGGCGCTGCGGGCATCTCCGTCGGTGAGGATTTCCTCGTGCTGCTCGTGGTAAGCGTCGAGTGCTTTTTGCCAGCGGATCTCGCTCATGCCCCAGTCGTCGTCGAGCTCGCCCAGCTCGCGAACGTGCTCGCGGGCGGCAAGGGTCACGCGGCGGAAGAGCGCGTTGCGCACCAATAGCGTGCAGCCGCGACGGTCCGCCACGACCTCGTCGATGCCCTGCGGCGGCGCAGCATCGAGGGCTGCCGGGTTGCCGGCGTTTTCCCACTCGTCCACCAGGCTCGAGTCCACCGAGCGCACCACAAAGCCCAGCCACGAGATAATGTCGCGCAGGCGCTCGTCGCGCTTCTCGATGGGCACGGTACGGTCGAGTGAACGGTAGGCCTCTGCCAGGTAGCGCAGTAAAATGCCCTCGGAGCGGGCGATGCCGAGCTTTTGAATGTAACCCTTAAAATCGCTCGCGCTTTCCAGCATATCGCGCAGGACACTCTTGGGAGAGAGCTGGTAGTCGTTTGCCCAAGGCACTTCCTGGCAGTACTTGTCAAAGGCGGCATCGAGCAAATCCTCGAGCGGCTTTTCGTAGGTGACGTCCTGAATGCGCTCCAGACGCTCCTCATAGTCGACGCCGTCAGCCTTCATTTCGGCCATCGCGCGGTCGCGCGCGGCGCGCTCCTGTGCGCGCAATACCTGCTTGGGGTCCTCGAGCGTTGCCTCGACCATCGAGATCAGATCCATGGTATAGGTCTCACTCTCGGGGTCGAGCAGCTCCAGCGCGGCAAGCAAAAACGGCGAGAGCGGCTGATCGAGCGCGAAGTCCTCGGGCAGATCGACCGTCAGCGCATAGTCGATGTCCGGCGCGGCGTCAGTCGGGGCGTCGGGCGCGGGCGGCACCTCGGTGCGAACGACGACGCCGGAATCGATGAGCGTGGCGAAGATTTCGTCGGCGCGAACCTCGAGCTTAGCCTTTTCCTCGGGAGTCTGCAGGCTCGTCTCGATGAGGTCGTGTACGCGGGTTCGGGCATCGCCGCCCTGCTCGACCACGCTAATCACCATGGAGTGCGTGATGCGCAGGCGCGGCTTGAGCGTCTCGGGCTGCGTCTCGATCAGGCGCTCAAAGGTCTGCTTGTTCCAGGTGACAAAGCCCTCGGGGGCCTTTTTCTTTTTAATCTTACGGAGTTTTTTGGGGTCGTCGCCCGCTTTGGCCATAAGCTTGGCGTTTTCGATCTCGTGCTCCGGCGCCTCGGCAATTACCATACCCTCGGTGTCAAAGCCCGAGCGGCCGGCGCGACCGGCAATCTGGTGGAACTCGCGGGCGCGCAGACGACGCATCTTGTAACCGTCGAACTTGGTGAGCGCGGTGAGCACCACGGTGTGGATGGGCACGTTGATGCCGACGCCGAGCGTGTCGGTGCCGCAGATGACGGGCAGCAGGCCCTGCTGCGCCAGGCGCTCAACCAGTAGGCGATAGCGCGGCAGCATACCGGCGTGGTGCACGCCGACGCCGCAGCCGAGCAGGCGCTTGAGAATCTTGCCGAAGGCGGTGGAGAAACTCGTGCCTTTGGCAGCTTCCTTAATGGCCTCGCGCTGCTCCTTGCTAGCGATGCCAAAGTTGGCAAGCGACTGTGCCGTGGCAAGCGCGGCGTCCTGACTAAAGTGCACGATGTAGAGTGGGGCCTCTCCGCGGCGCATAGCGAGCTCGACGGTGCCCTCGAGGGAGGTCGTCACATAGTCGTAGCTCAGCGGAACAGGGCGCGGGGCGTCGACAACCAGGTCGCAAGCAGCGCCGGTGTGCTCCTCGAGCGAGGCGGCGATGGCGGTGACATCGCCGAGCGTGGCACTCATGAGCATAAACTGCGTGTGGGGCAGGGTGAGCAGCGGCACCTGCCATGCCCAGCCGCGGTCGGGGTCGGCAAAGTAGTGGAACTCATCCATGGCTACGCAGCCCACATCGGCGTCCTCGCCCTCGCGTAGCGCATCGTTGGCAAGGATTTCGGCCGTGCAGCAGATGACGGGTGCCTTGGTATTGATATGCGTATCGCCGGTGATCATGCCGACGTTATCGCGGCCGAGTACTTGTACCAGGTCGAAGAACTTTTCGCTGACCAGGGCCTTGATGGGGGCCGTGTAATAGCAGCGCTTGCCCTGCGCCATGCCCATAAAGAGCATGCCCAGCGCGACGAGCGATTTACCCGATCCGGTCGGTGTGCCTAAAATGATGTGATCGCCGGCGGCCAGGTCCATGAGGGCCTCTTCTTGGTGGTCCCACAGCTCAATGCCGCGATCGCTCGTCCATTCAAAGAAGCGTTCGAAGGCTTGATCGGGCGTGAGCCATGGCTCGGGCTCGCTGCCGTCCTCGGGCTCCCACCAGGTGGGGGAGAGCGCGCCGAGCGAGCCAAACTCGGCTTCGGTTCCCGTGCCGCCCGAGAATGAGCTGGCAGCGCCGGCGCCGGAGACGGTGCTGGCGGCGGTATCTGTCGTGGTCTGTGCCATATGGTTGCTTTCTCTCGCGATTGTCCGCCAACTATTATGGCGTAGCGGCGGCGCGGGGTGCCAGCGCGCGAGAAAATGCAGGAAATGGGCGTTCTGCCCAGCCGTTTAGTGTAGTCGCTAGCTAAGTGAGTAGACTTTTTGCGATATTGCGAGCACATGGCTTTTGCGCAAGGGTTCTACCTGCGGTTTTATGTTTCGCTATGCGGGCTGTGCTTGGCTATTGCAAAATAGTCTACTCACTTAGGTTTGAGGGCCGTTCGCTGGCGCCTATTTGCGCTTGTTTGCCAACGCCGCGACCATCAGAAGCCCCTAGGACTCTTGCGGTAGACGCTTCTTGCCCTTGCGGGCACGGTTTCTAAAGTTCTCGACGGCCTCTTCCATGCCCAGAGGCACATAGGCGAGCTCATCGAGGTTATCGGGCAGGTAGCAGGCTAGGCTTTGCTCCTGCGCGCGGCCCGCCGCGAGCTGTTCATCGCTGGGCTGCGCTCCAGGTGTGGCGCAAATGCCATAGACGGCGGCACCCATCTCGCGCGTGCGGCGCTCGTACTCGGTCTCGGGATGCTCGGGATGGTCGCGGCGGACGTCGTCGCTTACCCAAAGCGTATCGTAGCCGGCCGCGGCAAACTGTCCCAGGGCGTAATCGCGCAACGGCTTGCTATCGGTGCGCAGTGTGACGGTAGCGCCGGCTGAAAAGAGCGGGCGGTAGAGCATCAGATGGTCGACATGGACGAGTCGTTTTTTAGCGTACTTGGCCTTGGGCTGCGGCGTGGGAAAGTTAATGGTGATGGCATCGAGCTCGCCTGCGGCAAACAGCTGTGGCAGCGATGCGGCGCCTCGGGGCAGGACGAGTGCGTTGGATAGCTCCTGCTCGCAGATTTTCTGCGCGGCATAGGCAATGCAGATGGGCTCCTGGTCCATGCCGATAAAGAGGGTGTTTGGCTCGTGGCCCGCGCGTTCTACAAGGTACGTTCCCTTGCCACAGCCAAGATCCAGGTGAAGGTGCTCGAAGGGCTTGCTGCCTGCGGGCGCACAGGCCTTGCGCCAATCTCCGGCATAAGCCTCGGGGTTTGTCTCAATCGCATCGGCGTAGCGTTCCAGGCGCTCCTCGAGCACAAAGTTCTTAGGCGTGCGAACGTGGACGGCTCCCATGAGGCTCCTTGGTCATAAGTATGGAACGCATAGCTGCACGTTCCGTCAATGGATTGAAAAAGGGCGGGCATAGTTTGCCCGGAAGATGCGGTGCGGCTCGGCGGCGAGTCGTCGATGCCTACAGGCGCTTGAGAATCACATAGCGGTTGAGCTCGCCGCTACGACCGTCGGCATGGAAGCGCTCAAGCTCACGCACGGGGACCTCGCCGCTCTTGTAGAACGTACGGACGCCGCGCACCAGGTCGGTGATCTGCTGATCGTCAAAGTGATGGCAATAGCGGTAGGCGTGGCGGTCGTTTTGCCAGCCAATGAGGTGGTCGCCGGCTTCAAACTGGGCGGAATCGTAACCCTCAAACGGCGGGGTGAGCTCGGCGCGGGCTTCGGCGCGAACAGCCTTGCGCGCCATGCGCTCGTCGTTCATAAACTCCCAAAAGCTGATGGCGATGATGCCGCCCGGGCGCGTCTGGCGCACCAGAGCGTCGAGCACGCGTACACGGTACTCGCACGACGGCACATGGTGCATAAAGCCAAAGCAGACCGAGATGTCGGCGAGCGGGGCGTCGAAAAGCACGTCGGGCGTCTCGGCGGGGTTGAGCTTCATAAGGGCGTCGAGCACGTCGAGTTCCTGGAAGTGCAGGTTGGGAATGCGCAGCGCGTGGCCATGTGCATCGATGGCCAGGTCTTGGCACGAGTCGACACCATAGAACTCAAACGGGCAGCTGGCATCTGCCGAGGGGTTTGCGCCATCGACGCCCTTGGCGGCAAGTGCGCCGCCGGCGGCAAAGTTCTCGAATCGCATATTGCCACAGGCAAGATCGAAGACGCGGACGGGATGCTCGATCGTGGCGACGTCGAGCTGTTCGAGCGCGATATCCATGGTGCGTACCCAGCCGGGCCACGGGGCCTGGCGCGTATCGGAAAAGGAAGCGGAGTGCTCGCGATAGAACGTGTTGTTGAGCTGGATGAGCGATGAGGCGAAATCGCGGTTCACGGCGCGGAACTCCCTCCGTTGGCGGTGCGGAATAAACAGTACGACCATACTACCGTTAACGCCGCAACGGGGACAACCAAGCTACGGGTCATTGCTTTGTTTGGACACATTTCCGCAGCTCATATGCGCCCGCAACCGCCGGTTGTCAAAAATCTCACTAGAATAGGTGGCATGCTTTTGGCGGTGGCGGATAGATTTTTAACTGTGCAAGGCGCCTTAAGAACAAAAGCGGTCCGGCGGTACGGCTGGCATCACATAGGAGGAACCATGAATGTAGAAACTGCGCAGCGGCTCGCCGACCTTCGCCGCAGCAAAGGCTTTAGTCAAGAAGGGCTGGCACGAAAGCTGGGACTGTCGCGCCAGGCGGTCAGTAAATGGGAGCGCGCGGAGAGCTCGCCCGATACCGAGAACCTGATCTCGCTCGCCAAACTCTATGGTGTGAGCCTGGACGAGCTGCTCAATCCGAGCGACGAGATCGAGGACGATATCGAGTTTGAGAACGAGGACCGCGCTCGTCAGCGCGAGGCCGAGGCGGCAGAGCGCGCACGCACCCATGAGGCGGCGGCACGAGCTACCGAGGCGGCAACACAGGCGAGTGACGCCGCCGCCAAGGCGGCGCAAGCGGCAAGCTGGAGTGCACAGGCCGCTAATGCCGCTACGGCGCAGGCGACGAGTGGCACCGCGGTTGGCTCGACTCCGGTGAAGGGCCCGTTCCAGTCGTTCCCGTATTGGGCCGTGTGCTGGCTACTGTTCTTTTTGCTGATGTTCCTGTTTGGTGCCGGCCCCTTTGCCGCGCTGATCTTCTTCACGATTCCCATCTATCACTGGGTGGCGCGTGCGCTCGATGGTGATTGGGCGCGCGGGGATATTCAGGTTGGTCCGGCACCGGTGGCGGCTAGGGCTCGGAATGCTTCCGCCCCGGTTGATACTGACGTGGCTACCGCGACTACCGCTGAGCCGATTGCCAAAGAGGGCGATGAATGATGAAGCTTTCGCATGAATCCAAGGTACGCTTGGGCGTTGGCATCGGAGCGTTTGTGCTCATCATCGGGCTCGTCTTTGGCACTTCGCGGACTTTGATTCATTTTGATGGCCCGTGGGATCTCGACGATGTTGTATCCGGCTTGTCCGGTATGGACGATGTGGTTGACGACGACGATTTTATGAACGATGGCGGTAAATATTCCGCTCGGCCTCAGCAACTTTCGAGCACGACTTTTGACGAAGACGCGTTCCAATCGCTCGACTTGGATGTGACGTCGGGGGCGGTCGAGATTAAACGTGTCTCTGGCGGACCGGTACGTGTCGTCGAAAGCGGGCGCGTTGCAAAGGGGGCGTCTGCTTCCGATGCCGCCACTCAGAATCTGGTTAAGATCGAGGGCTCTACACTCAAGATTAGCCAGTTCGACTGCGATGACGAGCGCGCCCATGACCGTAAGGTCACCATTGAACTGCCGCGTGAGCTTGCCGATAACATGATGGGCATTACGGCAAACGTGGGGTTGGGAGACCTGACGGTCGCGGACATTGCGTGCCACGACTTTGATTTGACGTTGGACTCGGGAGACGTCGCGTTTGCGGGCACCGTGACCGACACTCTGAATGCCGAGGTCGGTTCGGGCGATGTGACGTTCGAGCTCTACCAGGCCCCCGCGAAGTCGATGGACGTAAGCGTGGACTCGGGCGATGTGGAGATGACGGTTCCGAACTCTACGGGCTTTAAGGCGAGCCTCACCGTGGGCAGCGGTGACTTCGAGAGCGATTTCCTTCCGCTTGGCTACGATGGCGAGACCATATTGAATCTTGAATTCGACAACGGCGATAAGTCTGCTACGTATCGTTTCGAGGTCGGTTCGGGCGACATGTCGTTTGATCCGGAGTGACATGCGGTTTTCGGAGATCGGTACATATAGGCATGCTCTTTGATGGAGGCGCCGGGGCCGTGGTCGGCTTCGGCGCCTTTGCCTTTACAATGGGGGCATGGAACAGATTATCTTGAACATACTCGAGGCTCTGCGTCGCGGCGAGACCGTGGACGACAAAGCGCTCGTCAAACTGATACATGCCGAGGCGCGCCGTGAGGGTGCCGACAAACGCGATTTGGCCAAGCGCCGTCTGCTGCCGTTCTACCAGCGGGTAAAACGTGAGGAGCCGGCTCGTTGGGCTGGGTGGAATGTCGATGCCGAGCTGGAACGTCGACTGCTGCAGGTCCTGCGTATGAAGCCGCGCCGAACGGCCTCGGGCGTGGCGACCATTACCGTCATTACCAAGCCCTGGCCATGCTCGGGCGATTGCCTGTTTTGCCCCAACGATCTGCGCATGCCCAAGAGCTATCTGCACGCCGAGCCGGCATGCGCCCGTGCGGAGCAAAATTGCTTTGACCCGTATCTGCAGGTGAGCGCTCGCCTGACCGCGCTTTCGCAGATGGGGCATGCGACCGATAAGATCGAGCTCATTGTGCTTGGCGGTACCTGGAGCGACTATCCGCAAGGGTATCAGGCGTGGTTTATGTCGGAGCTCTTCCGCGCGCTCAATGACGATGCCGTCGCCGGCGTGGCAGCAAACCCCATGTTGGCGCGTCCGGGCATCAGCCGTGCCGAGGCGGGGCGCCTGCTCGACGATGCTCCTGCCAATGCGCTGCCGCCGGTGGTGGCGGAGCGACGCGAACGCTATCGCGCTGCCGGTATTGCGACCGATGAGGTTGAGCTTGCGAGCGGCGTTGCCGACGAGCAGGGGCGTGTGGATGCTTCCGTGGGCGGCTACAACCGCGCAGTGCGTCGCCTGTACGGCCCCGGTACGCCGTGGGGCGAGGTCGCCGAGTGGCAGACGGCCACGATGGAGGAGCTTGAACGTCAGCAGCGCATCAACGAGACGGCGAAGCATCGCGTGGTGGAGCTCGTTATCGAGACGCGCCCCGATGCCGTAACGCCGCAGGCCCTTACGCTCATCCGCCGCCTGGGCTGCACCAAGATTCAGATGGGTATTCAGAGCCTTGACCAGCACCTGCTCGATATCAACGAGCGTCGCATTTCGGTGGCGCAGATCGAGCGGGCGTTTTCGCTTGCGCGCCTGTGTGGCTTTAAGATCCACGCGCATTTTATGCTCAACTTGCTGGGCGCCACGCCCGAGGGGGACAAGCGCGACTACGAGCGCTTTATGACCGAGGGGGCCTTTATGCCCGACGAGGTCAAGGTCTACCCGTGTGCGCTCATCGAGGGCTCGCGTCTGGTGGGTTGCTATGAACGTGGCGAGTGGCGTCCCTATACCGAGGAAGAGCTGCTCGATGTGTTAGCCGACGACATCGTGGTGACGCCGGCGTTCTGCCGCATCAGTCGCATGATCCGCGACTTTAGTTCCGACGACATCATGGTGGGCAACAAGAAACCCAACCTGCGCCAGCTCGTTGAGAACCGCCTGGC
>USNX01000003.1 GCA_900556205.1 uncultured Collinsella sp. | reverse complement strand
CGAGATCTACACTATCCTCTTCGTCGGCAGCGTCAGTGTGTATAAGAGACAGGCGATACCGTGGTCGCCCAGCGTACCCGATACCAGAATGACATCGTCAGGGCGGCAGTTGGCGCCACTGAGCGTCACGCCCGCGGGAACCTCGCCCACGCCGGCGGTGTTGATGTAGACGCCGTCAGCTCCGCCGCGCTCGACCACCTTGGTGTCGCCGGTGATGATTTTGACGCCTGCCTCGCGCGCCGTCTCGGCCATGGTCTGCACAATCTGGCGCAGCTTATCCATAGGATAGCCCTCTTCGAGGATAAAGCCGCACGAAAGGAAGCGCACGTTGGCACCCGAGGTCGCAACATCGTTGACGGTTCCGCACACGGCGAGCCTGCCGATATTTCCGCCGGGGAAGAACTGCGGCGTCACCACAAAGCTGTCGGTCGACATGGCGATGCGCCCGCTCGCGGGCAGGGCGGCGACACCGGCATCGTTGCCTTCGAGCAGCTCGGGCGACCCAAAGGCATCCAGAAAGACCTCGTCGATAATGCGCTTCATCATCTGGCCGCCGGAGCCGTGGCCCAGCAGGACAGTGCTATCGGTGACGCTATGGGACATATCGAAAACTCCAATCGTGGTGCGTCTGGTGCGTGGGGGCGTTCGGGCTAGATTTGGTATCTAAAGTACGCAGCGCAGCTGCCTTCCGAGCTCACCATGCACGGGCCAACAGGATGCCCGGGCGTGCAGGCGTGGCCGAAAAGTGGGCAGTCGCTCGGTGCGATGGCCCCGCGCAGCACGTCGCCGCAACGGCATCCGCGCGGCTCGACCGTCGGTTCAACGGGCACGTCATAGCGGGCGCCGGCGTCAAAGCGCGAGAACTCGGGGCGGATGGAAAGGCCCGAGGCGGCAATCGGTCCCAGCCCGCGCCATGTGGTATCGCACGGCTCAAACACCTGCTCGACCAGTTGGCGCGCCACGGGGTTGCCGTCCACGTTGACGCCGCGACGGTACGCGTTGTCGATCGCGGGCCGCCCCTCAACGACCATCTGCACCAGCATGCAGATACCCTGCAGAATATCGACCGGCTCAAATCCCGTGACCACGCCTGGGGTCCTAAACTCATCGACCAAAAAGCCAAAGGGTACCAGGCCTGTGATGGTGGCGACGTGGCCCGGCAGGATAAAGCCGTCGATAGTGGTCTCGGGGTCGTTGGCAATCGCGCGCAGCGCCGGTGGCGTGGTCTTGTGGGCGCAATAGACCGAGAAGTTCTGGAGTCCGCGTGCATCGGCCTCCAGGATGGCGGCGGCGATGGTGGGCGTCGTAGTCTCAAAGCCCACGCCCATAAAGATGACCGGGCGGTCGGGGTTGTGTTTGGCGATATCGAGCGCGTCGAGCGGCGAGTAGACGATACGGATGTCGCGTCCGGCTGCCTTTTGCGCGGCAAGCGAGGTGGACGATCCGGGCACGCGCATCATGTCACCAAAGGTAGTGATGATGGCGCCGTCCATCTTGGCGAGTGCGATTGCGTGGTCGATGTCGCGGTTTGCGGTAACGCAGACGGGGCAGCCCGGGCCGCTCAACAGCTTGAGCCCCGCCGGCATAATGGAGCGAAAACCATAGCGGCCAATGCTCACGGTATGCGTACCGCAGACCTCCATCAGGTTGATGGTGCGGTCGCCGACAAGCTCATGAATGCGGTCGATGAGCTCGCGAGCGAGCCGTGGGTCGCGAAATGCCGAAAAGTCGATACCGGAGTGAACCGGTTGCGCCGCCGCCACTAGTATGCCTCGGCCGGGTTGGTGGCGAGCTGGTCCTCTTCGACCAGCTCGGTCATGGCGTTGACCAGCTCGAGCGTCTCCTGGGCTTCCTGCTCGTCGACAATCTGGATGCCAAAGCCGGCGTGTACGAGAACATAGTCGCCCACCTGTGCCGTCGGCACAAGTCGCAGCGATACGGGGCGCTCGATGCCCATCATGTCGACGATCGCCTTTAGGTCGTCGTCGCGTTTGACCACTTTACCGGGAACGGCAAGGCACATAATGTTTCCCTTTTATACGCTTTGCGCTGGATGGGCGCTTAATAATCCATCAGTTGATGGTAGCGCTCGCGGGGGTTGCGGGCAAACGCGTTACACCTGTGAGACGGCGGCGCATGGGCTGGCCAAGCAGCCTACCGCGATGCGATCTGCGTGAGGCGAGCGCGGGCGACCGCCGCCTGGCCGTAGGCGATGCAGCCGTCGTTGACGGGCACGGTGTGGGGAACCAAGACGGCAAGACCGGCGTCTTTGAGCTCGCGCGTGAGGAGCCGAAGCAAAAGTCGGTTCATGAACACGCCGCCCGAGAGCGCGACGATGTCGATGCCTTCGCGAGCGCAGATTTCGCTTGCGATACGTGCCGATGCGCGTGCAATGGCGATATGGAAGTCGAGCGCGAGCCTATCGGGCGATGCGCCGGCTTCAATACCCTCCAAAAGTGCTTCGATGAGCGGTTGGGAATCCAAGATGGTGGAGTCGTCGACAGACGTGGGTATGCCTGACTGATAGTCGATGGGGCGGACGGTTCTGCTGCCGAGCGCGTGCCAAGCGGCGGCTTCGAGCTCAATGGCGGGCTCGCCCTCGTAGGTTGCAGTGCCGCAGATGCCCAGGATTGCCGCCGCGGCGTCAAACAGACGGCCCATACTGCTCGTTCGCGGGCTGTTGATGTTTCGCTTGATCATCGTGGTCGTGATACTGCGCGTCTGCTCATCGAGGCCGCCCAGGAGTCCCGCGGCACCCGGGTGCTCGAGCAGATCGAGCTCGCTCAGCAGGGCAAAGGCGTTGCGTCGGGCGTCGCGCACAGATGCGGCGCCACCGGGGAGTGCCCAGGTACGCAGGCGCGCGGTGCGCTCAAAATCGGCGAGACCGGCGACAAGAAACTCACCGCCCCAAATGGTCCCGTCGGTGCCGGCGCCCGTGCCGTCGAAGGCAATGCCGAGCACGCGCGCGTCAGACGCAAGTTGTCCTGCGGCGATGGCCTCGGCCATCACGCTCGCGATGTGCGCATGATGGTGCTGAACCTCGACAAGCGGCAGGCCCTGTTCCCACGCCTGTTCGCGCGCCCATTGGCTCGATAAGTAGCTGGGGTGCAAGTCGCAGGCCAGCGCGGCGGGCGCTAGGTCAAAAAGGTCTTCCAGGCGCGTGCGTGCCGCATTCCACGCATCGAAAGTCGCACCGTTTTCGACATCGCCGATATGCTGCGACACAAAACAGGCCGACGTTCCATTCGCGTCTTCGCGCGTGAGTGCGATCGTGGCCTTTTGCTGCGGGCCGCAGGCGAGCACACAGGGCGCGGCGCTGGCGAGTGCCGGCAGCGGCAACGGCTGCGGGGCGTACCCGCGAGCGCGGCGCACGGGCATAACGACCCCGTCGACCACACGTACCACGGAGTCGTCGTAGCGCGAGAGGATCGCGCGGTCATTGCCGAGCAGCGCGTCGGCGATGCCGGCGGCAACGAGATGCTCCCAGGCAAGATCGTCATCGGTCTCGATGGGCTCTTCGCTCAAGTTTCCGCTGGTCATAACCAGCGCGTGCATGCCATGCGTTTCTGCCGCGGCAAGCAGCAGATGCTGAAGCGGGGTATAGGGGAGCATGACGCCGAGCTCGGGCAGATCGTGCGCAACGGACGGCGCAAGTGCGAGAGCATCGAAGGAATCTCCCATGCCAACACCACGCCGGCGCAGCAGCACGATGGGGCGGATGCTGCCGGCCAGCAAGTCGCGCTCGGCGTCGTTGACACGGCACAGGCGCTCGGCATCGGTAAGGTCGCGCACCATAACGGCAAGCGGCTTGTTGCTGCGGCGCTTGTGACGGCGCAGCTCGACTACTGCTTGCTCGTTGGCGGCGTCGCAAGCCAGATGGAATCCGCCCACGCCCTTGATGGCAACAATGCCGCCGGCCTCGAGCAGCTCGACACAGCGCTCGATAATAGCGTCGCTAGACTCGCGCGTGTCGCCGACAGCCGGCGTCGCCTCTGAGCTCTCGAGCACCATGCCGCCTGCCGCCTCGCGCCAGGTAATATGCGGCCCGCAGTCAAAGCAGGCATCGGGCTGCGCATGAAAGCGCCGGTCAAGTGGGTCGGCATACTCCGCGGCGCATTCGGGGCACATGGGAAAGCGATCCATAGAGGTGGCCGCTCGGTCATAAGGCAGCGAGCGGATGATGGTAAAGCGCGGGCCGCAGTTGGTGCAGTTGATAAAGGGGTAGTGATAGCGTCGGTCGGCGGGGTCGAACAGTTCGCGCAGGCAGTCGTCGCAGGTGGCGATATCGGGCGAGACGAGCGTCGTATGCGCAGTCTGGTCCTGTGACGCCACAATGCGAAAGCCCTGTTCATTGGCAGCATCCCAAGTGCCGGGCTCCAAATCCGCAACGTCGACGCGATCCACGCGGGCAGCCGCGGGTGCGTGCTCCGACAGCGCGGCGACAAAGCCGTCGACGGCCGCACCCGAGGCATGCGCCTCGACATGCACGCCGTCGCCTGCGTTGAGCACCCAGCCGCAGATGCCATGCGCCATGGCCTCGCGATACACAAACGGCCGCATGCCAACGCCCTGCACAATGCCCGTCACATGAATATGCACATGCCGCATGCGGCTCTCCCTCATCAAAACCGACCAAAAAGGGACAGGTTTATTTTGGTAGGTAAAACATCTAAACCTGCCAAAATAAACCTGTCCCTTTTTGGCAGGTGCGCTGCGGGAAATCCCGCTACAGTCCTAGGCTTTGTCCGGTGGCGGCACACGTGAGCTCGCCGTGCTTAACGCCACGCAGTCCCAGCAGACGGTCGGCCAGCTCGTAGACGCGCTCGCCGCGGCCCTTAAGCGCCAGAATCTCCAGACAGTTGTGGTGGTCCAGATGCACGTGCAGGGTCGAGACGATCTCGTCGGTGTAGTCGTGCTGCACCTCGTCCAGGCGGCGTGTCAGATCGCCGGTGTGGTGGTCGTAGATCATGGTGAGCGATCCGATGACCTGCTCGTCGGGCGTGCGCATCTGCTCCTTGGCGATCGAGGCGCGAATCAGGTCGCGCACGGCCTCGGAGCGGTTGGCCACGTCACCGCGGCGCGCGATCTGCTCGTCAAAGCGGCGCAGCAGGTCGTCGGGCGCGGTGACCGAAAAGCGTACCAGCTCGGAGCTGGAGCCGGCGCAACGGCAGCTCGCCTGGTCGGCCGGACCGTGCGGATGCTCGTGCTTGTGGTCGCAGCCGTGCTCGTGCTCGTGCTCGGCCACGCTACACCAGCTTCACGGAGCCGACGGAGTTGTGGTCGGCCTCGATGGCGTCCTCGTAGCCCTCGAGCGCGTCATGCGCCTCGTGCAGCGCAGCCATGGCGGCCTCGAGCTTGGCGCCAATACGCTCCATGTCAAAGTTCTCGGTCGCATGCAGCAGCTGATGGCTCCACTCGTGGGCGAGCTCGATGGTGTCGTCGACCTGCTTGACGCTCATGGCAAGCTGGCTCATGTTCATTCCAACGTCATGCATGGGAATCTCCTTTTGTACGGGGCAATCCAGTGGTTCAGATTCTACTACGCCCGCCCCGGGCGCCGCCGCATAAGAAAACGGGTGCGAGTCCGTCTGACCCGCACCCGTTCACTGGGGGCTGTTTGTGTCTACCATACTATCCGTGGTCGCGCGCCCTGCACCCGGCACTCCGGCGAGCGGTGCAAAACCGCTCATGGACGGCAGATACGTAACAAGCGTATTACAGATGCTTCTCCAGCAGCGCCTGAAGCCTCGCCTTGGGCAGCGCGCCGACCGAGCGGTCAACCTCTTCGCCGTTCTTAAAGACGATCAGCGTGGGGATGCTCATGACGCCAAACTTCATGGCCAGGTCCTGGTTGTCATCGACGTTGCACTTGGCCACGGCCAGCTTGCCGGCCAGCTCGTCGGCGACCTCGTCCACGATGGGCGAGAGTGAACGACACGGCCCACACCACGGAGCCCAAAAATCAACCAGCACGGGCAGGCTGTCGTTAACGATGGAATCGAAGTTCTCGGGGGTAATCTGCTTAATGTCAGCCATGGTGACCTCCATAATGCGACGCGGCTCGGCCGCGTAAAACTCAGTACGACCGTGCTTATACCCAGCGGCCCGCAAAGCAACCACTCGCGGGCGGCTCTTTTATCAAAAGCGCCGCAAAACCCCTTTCTTCAGATATGGGGATATAAGGCGCATCGGCGTCAGCCGATATACATATACGGCTGCAAGTGGTATACTGTTTGTATGGATAGATACAGAAGCAACGACAACATAGTCTGGAGCTGCGACTACCATGTGGTCTTCTGCCCGAAATACCGCAGAAAGGTGCTCGTGGACGGCATCGACTCCCGCTTCAAGGAGATCGCGCACGAGGTTGCGGAAGAGCTCGATTTCGAGATAAGGGAAATCGAGGTCATGCCCGACCGCGTGCACATGCTCATCTCGGTCGACCCCCAGTTCGGCATTCACCGGGCCGTAAAGCGCATCAAAGGCAGGACCAGCCATGACTTGCGCACCGAGTTCCCGCAGCTGAAGCGCAAGCTGCCGACGCTCTGGACGAACAGCTACTTCGTCTCGACCGTCGGCGGGGCGACGCCCGAGACCGTCAGGCAATATATCGAGGACCAGAAGAACGCATGAGGGCCATGGACAAGAGCTTCGAGTACCGCATATACCCGAGCGCCGATCAGGAGGCCCTCCTGCAGAAGACCTTCGGCTGCTGTCGCTGGGTCTACAACAGGGTGCTGGCGATGAGGCGGGACGAGTACGCGCGGACGGGCAAATCGAAGCACATCAACTCCTACATCACCCAGATCCCCGCCTGGAAGAAAACGGACGCGCCGTGGCTCTCCGAGGTGGACTCCATGGCGCTGCAGCAGTCCCTGCGCGACCTGGACAAGGCATATAGGAACTTCTTCCGCGCACCAGGCAAGGTGGGCTTTCCGAAGTTCAAGTCCAAACGCGCGGGGAGGAAGAGCTACCGCACGAACGGCGTCGTGATAATCGACGCCAGGCACGTGAGGCTGCCCAAGCTGGGGACCGTCAGGGCACGGGTGAGCCGTCCCGTGGAGGGGCGCGTCCTGTCCGCGACGGTCAAGCAGGTGCCGAGCGGCAAGTACTACGTGGCGATATGCTGCGTGGACGTCCCCGCCACGGATGCACCGGCCCCGACCGTCGGATTCCTGGGGGTCGATGCGGGGATACACGACATAGCCACCTGCTCCACGGGGGAGCGCCTGCCCAACCCCAGAAACCTGCAGAGGAGCGAGAGGAAGCTGGCACGGGAGCAGCGACGGCTCTCGCGCAAGCGGAAGGGCTCCGCAAATCGCGCCAGGCAGCGTGTCAGGGTCGCGCGGGCGCACGAGAAGGTGGCCAACCGGCGGAAGGACGCCCTGCACAAGTTCACGACGCATGCGGTGAGAGAAAGCCAAAACATCGCGGTCGAGGACCTGAACGTCAGGGGCATGCAGAGGAACCGCCGCCTCGCCAAGGCCGTGGGCGATGCCGCCATGTCGGAGCTGGCGCGCCAGCTCGAGTACAAATGCGCATGGTCGGGGCGCGGCTTCGTAAGGGTGGGCAGGTTCTATCCGTCCAGCAAGACGTGTTCCGCATGCGGTTACGTCTACAGGGGACTGACGCTGGCCGAACGGGTATGGGACTGTCCCGCGTGCGGCATGCGTCACGACCGCGACCTAAATGCCGCCGTCAACATCGCCCGCGAGGGAAGGAGAATCCTGGAAGGTACCGCAGGGCATGCGGGAACCGCGGCGGATGCCGCAAACGCTTGTGGAGAGGGCGTAAGACCTACGGCTGCATGCGCAGTCTAGGCAATTCTCGGTGAAGCAAGAATCCCCTGGCTTTAGCCATGGGGAGTGTCAAATAATGGTGGGCACGCAAACGATTGGAGAGCGCATACCTATGTCACAGAGCCAGAAAAAAGAAGCCATCGCCCAGGCCACCGAGCAGGAGCTCGCGTCGCTTGCGGCGCGTGGCGTGCGCATCGCGGGCAACGCGTGCTCGCCGATCGTGCTGGTCAAAGGCGATTTGGATGAGGCCGAGCGCTCGGGCGGCGAGCTTGCCGCCGGCCCGGATGGCGCCGCGCTGCGCAAGGCGCTCGGGGCTATCGGCTACGCGCCCGAGGATTTCTGCGCGCTGGCAAGCGTTGCCGGCGCGGGCGACGGAGCGGTCGCGGTGGGCGAAGCCCTGCCGTGCGAGCTGTTCCGAGAGGCGCTCGAGACCCTGGACCCCGAGGCGGTGCTGCTGCTGGACAACAGCGCGGCCGATGTCATGCGCGAGACCTATGTCGATATGCTCGTGGCGATCGATGACTTTGACACCGCCATGCTCAAGCCCGGCCTGGTCGCCCACGTGCAGGGGCGTCGCGTACTCGCACTCGATGGCTTTGAGGCCGCTCTGACCGACAAGGCGGCCAAGCAGCGCATGTGGGCCTACATTAAGCAGCTGACCCCGTCGGCCGCTCCGCTGTAACGGGCCTGCGCCGGCAAGGCGACCCGGGCGGTTGAGCCGCACCGCGAGTCCAGTGTCGCGCCCCTACATCACGGCGCGCAGCTCAAACCGGTCGCCGTTGATGCGGAACTGGCAGTTGCCGTTCATGCGCTCCACGGCGAGCTTAATGCTCTTGGTGCCAAAGCCGTGACCGGCATGTTGGGTCACGGGCATGCCGTCGACCATGCGCGGCGCGCGCCCAAACGTATTGGAAACCAAAAGCAGCAGCTGGCCGTCCTCAAACCGCAGGTTCAGGTCGACAAAGCGTTTGCCTTCGGGGGCGGCGCTTGCAGCGATGATGGCGTTTTCCAGGGCATTCGAAAGCACGCTGAACAGGTCGGCATCGCCCACGTGAACGGTTTCGGGCACGGCGGCGCGCAGGTCGGCGGTGATGCCGTGCTTGTTGATATCTGAGCTAAATGACGAAAGCACGATATTGATCGTCTCGTTGGCGCAGTAACGGCGTACGGCGGTGCGGTCGTTGGCCTCGCAGAGCTCATCGATGCGGTCGAGCGCCTCGTCGGTGTGGCCCTCCTCAATTAAAACGGCCAAACCGCGCAAAAAGTGCCGCATGTCGTGGCGAAGAATCGACAGCTCGCGTCCGGATTGGCGCCAGGCCTCGAGCTCTTTGATGGCGGAGTTGTCGCGCGTCTCGAGCATCCAGCGTTCACGCTCGGCGACTTCCTTTGCTTCGTATTCGCGCAGGTAAACGGCAAGAAACATAAGATAGAAGGCGCAAAGGGCAAAGGCCAGAAACTCAACGGTCACCACCGAACCCGAGTGGAACAGCGTGGTGTAGACGTTGGTGGCGTAGTCAAAGATGTAGTAGACAAGCGGCAGAATTAAAAGAATGCCCAGCTCAGTAGGGTTTTTAATCGCCAGGCGCGGACCGATATCGCCGCCCCAGTGCAGGAGGACGGCAAAGACGCCGAGCGTGGTCGCGATGCGCGCAAGGTAGTATGCAATCTGCGAGTCGGTGGCTGCGAATGCGGCGATACCCATCCAGTTGCTAAACTGGCAGCTCAGGTAGGCGCTGGTGACGCCCAGTGCCGCGAGCAGCGGACTTAAGCGGTAGCGCGTGCAGAGGAACATGATAAGCGGCAGGTGCACGACGAGCGGGTAGGCCTGACGGGCAAACAGTTCTCCACCAACGGCATTGGCAATCGAGAAGGCGGCGCCGGTTGCGGCGCCGATCCCCAGCAATTCGAGCGCATGGCGTCGATTGATTTCGACACCGCAGAGCGCCGCCGAGGCAAAAACGCCAAAGAGCAGCGTCGTGGCGTGGTGAATCGCCCAAAGAACCATTTCGACTGATGCAGGCATCAGCGCCTCCCGCCCTCAAATCGCACCGCAAAGTAGGCGTCCTGGAATCCCTGCTTGCTGCTGCGCGAAAGAGGAATGCTCGCGCCCGAGCGCATGACGATCTCCGTCCGATCGAAATGATCGATGTTGCGCAGGTTGACCTGGTAGCTGCGATGGCATTTAAAGAAGACCGCGTTTTGCGCCAAGCGGTCCTCGACGCTGCGGAACGACTCGAGCGCCTCGATATCGCGTCCGTCGCGCAGGTGGAAAACCACGTGCTTGTTGCGTACCTCGGCATATTCGATGTTGGACAGGCGCAGGGCATGGTAACCAAAGGACGTTTTGATGACGAACTCGTCGGTCGCCGACGGGCGCATGCTCGAAAGCTCGTCGAGCAGCTGTGCCAGGCGTTCGTATGCCACGGGCTTGAGCAGGTAGTCGAAGGCGCGGACTTCGTAGGACTCCAGCGCAAACTCGGGTGACGAGGTGAGGAACACCAGGCGCACGGCGGTATCGGACTGGCGCAGCTCGCGCGCGGTGTCCATGCCGTTGACGAGCGGCATGATCATATCGAGCAGGATGATGTCGGCGCGCGATGCGGCATGGCGGGCCAGCAGGTCCTCGCCGCGCGTGACGAGCGCAACATCGACCGCCGTGCCCGTCTCGCTCGACCAGCGGTCGATCATCCGGTGCAGTCTATCTAGAAATACGACGTCGTCGTCGCAGGCAATAATCTTGAGCATTCTGAGCCCCCTTAGTAGTTCGATTTTGCCACATCGGGCGCGTGCCGCTCGCCGAGGCGCATCCCGTTTGCGCCCCACGGCGTGCAACTCACGCCGAGCGGCGGGGTGTCAGAAAGCGCCGCCGCAAAATAATCCGTGGATAAACATGTCAACAGATGCTGGCGGTTGGCCGGGGATTATGCCAGCCGCCAGCGCCAAGCGATGTCGGGCATCGCGAGAGCATAGGGATAAGGGGAGCTACGATGAGGGAGAAGAAGATGGGGATGCGCGCCGCTCTGACGCGCCTGCTGGGTATCGCCACCGTGGCATGCGCACTCGTGGCGTCGCCGGCGGCGGCCGAGGCAGCGACTACGGCGGATATTCCGCAGGACGTGATTCTGGCTCAGAGAAGTCGTACGGGCCTCCAATACCCCTACTCGGTGAAGCTCGAAGCGGGAAAAGACTACGTCATCGGCGGTGAGATTACTCTTGGCTACTATGAGGTCGAGGGCGGCACCAAAGACGACCCGACGCGTGTTTATTTTTCCAAAAAACCCAAATATGGCGGCACGATAGTCGACAAGAGAGACTCTACTAGCGGCGAGCTCTTCGTCCTCAAGGGCGGCTACATCGAATTCATCGGCACCAACGGTTCCTTTCAAACTCAGTTTGACTGCAATGGCCATAGTTTCTTGTCTGACGATGCAAATCCGGATAAAACGTATGGCGCAGATTCTGTTATCGACAAGCGGTGTGCCGGCGGGAGCTTAAACTTCAAGATGAGCGGCATCGAGCTGGGAACCATTACAGGAAAAAGGTCCAAACGCGCTATTGCGCTATACGGCACGATGGACGGGGGCGAATCGGCCGTATTTGAGGACGTCTCTGTAATTGGTTGGGATTGCAGAACGGGAACGGCGAGTTATGGACATGACCATAACTACGGGAACAGCACTTACCTATACACCGCCTCTCCTGCGCCCGTCACCATCCGCGGTTCGCAGAACAGCGGGAAGAGTCTAGACGCGACCTTTAACAATTGCACTTTCGAGGGCAACTGTGATAACTGCGCTGGCGCATTGAGCGTTGTGGGCCGTGGGTTCCGTCCCAATGTCGTGCTCAATAACTGCACGTTTAACAACAACAGGCAGGAATCGATTTGGTGCAAGAGCCTTGGGGTTGAGGATACAAACGAGCATACACATGCGGGCAATATTGTCGTCAACAATTCGGATGTCACGCTCAACAATTGCCTCGTTCAGTCAATGGACTCGCGGGTTCCGGCGGCGAACTATACGCAAGATATGGTCATGACGAGTGCAATCGCGGTTGCTAAAGGCTCGGCTTGCACGCTCAACAACACCAAGATCTCTGATACTTATGCCGAGGGCACGTACTACTATGCTGATGCGAATACACGTCGAAACACTGTGTATGCTCGCGGAACGGTGACGCTTGCTGGCAACACGACCATTACTACTAACGTCGATAAGGGTGCTCGAGGTCTCGCGCTCGATACCCCGGGGGTTTACTACCTCGGCAAATTGAACATTGCAGAATCCTTCACAGGTAAGGTCCAGCTGTCGCTTAAGGACGATCAGTTGGGCTCTTATACGGGCACGCAGTGGCCACTCGGCACCTGCGGCATCGAAGAGGCCGACCTGCGCTCTCGTGTTACTACGGACGATCCGAGCGTCGGCATCGGAAAGACAGACGACGGATGTGTGTACGCCATGCGCCTGCCGCACGAGCATGTGTGGTCGGTGGAAAAGGCCGCCAACAGCTCATGTCAGCTGAAGGTCACCTGCTCCGGCAAGATGCGTCCGAGCGATTGCAACTACAAAAATGGTTATGCCGTCGAGCTGGGCATCGATGGGGCGACGGTGAGCGAAGGAAAGCTCGGCATTCCGTACAGTGGCAGTGAGGTAGCTCCAACACTGACGATGTCGAATAAGAGCGGCTATGCTCGAGACGATATCGTCTCGACAGGAAGCGTTCATATCTTCGAATCCAGGTATTATAAGCTTACGAAGTGGGGCGACAGCAAGGGCGAGGCACTGGAAAAGGTTCCCACCGATGCGGGAATTTATCGTATCGAGTCCAAAGTTAGGGTCGATGGCCAGGATGACGCCCTAACGCTTACTCGCGAGTTCCAGATTAAGCCGCTTGATTTGCGTGATGTCAGCGGGATCACGTTTGAATTCAATAATGGCGGAGAAGACACCAAGATCAATGGTGAGACAGTTCGTGCGTACCCGTGGACGGGTAAGACGATTACGCCGAGTTTCTCCGTTAAGGTCTACAACTACGACGCTCAAAGCTGGTCGTATTTCGTCAAAGATGGTGACTACGAGATTGATAATGACCCGACGTATAGCACGGTGAGTGCGGTCGATCCTCCCAGCTCCAATTCCTATTACCCGTACTACTTGGTCTATATCAAGGGCATGGGCAACTACACAGGCTCGACATTCGCACGCTGGACCATCACGGGCACGCAGTTCGAAAACGTGACGGCTAAGGGATTCGAGGGCGTCTATGACGGGCAGCCGCATGGCGTCAACATCTCGGTGGAAAAAGCTCCTGCCGACATGACGATCGAGTACAACGTTGATGGGAGCGACGAATGGACAACGGCGGCTCCGAGTTATACGGATGTTCAGCGTGATGACGGGGACGAGGTCTGTTCCGTAACGGTCAATTACCGCATCACCGCGAAAGACTATGTGACAAAGAGAGGATCGGTTAAGATTGAGATCACGCCTGCCAGCCAGCCTGTTCCGTGGCGTTATATCGCTAGCGCTGGCACGGGTGTCAAGGTCAAGAACCCAAGCGCGCATTTCCTCAAGGACGGGTCGCTTTCCAACCTGAATGAGACCTATGAGTGGAGAAAATTCGGGGCCAAAGGGTGGAAATCCGTCCCTGCCGGTAAAACCTCAATCGACGATTTGTCCGCCGACATGTACGAGGTGCGCTTTAAGGAGGACAACAACCACTATGCTTCGAAGGCTAACGCCTTCACAATCGCGGAGGGTCCTTGCGCGTCGAAGGATGGCAAGTGGTCTATGACCGAGGGCTCAGATGGCACCCACTGGCAGGTATGCCGTTGCAAAGAGAAAATTAACGAAGGCAAGCATGAATTCTGCTGGGAGGAAGTCACGGCTCCCACCAGCGAGAAGCCTGGTCTAAAGCAGTATCAATGTTCCACGTGCGGCTATGTCCTGCGCAAGGAGGAGATTCCTCCGGCGTGCATCGGCGGTTATGTCGGCGTGTATGACGGCAAAGAGCATGCCGTGAGCGTCGACCTTAAGGATGGCGCGACGGCTCAGTTCAGCATCGACGGTGGCGCCTCGTGGAAAACGGATACTCCAACAATCAAAAACGTCGGCAAGACCACTGTCGACTATAAGGTGATCACCCCCGGTGCTTCCGACATCGAGGGACAGGTGACGCTCGAGGTGACGCCGTACCCGATCACGGTGGCGCCTGCTACTGCTTCTAAAACGTATGGTGATCCGGATCCCGACTTTACCTATAAAGTGACGGCCGGCTCCCTTATGGAGGGCGATACGCTTTCTGGTATCACGTACAAGCGTGATGAGGGGGAGAAAGTCCTGACTGGTTATAAGACGTATAAGGTGACGGCTTCTCAGGAAAAGGGCGCCAACGCTAACTACGACATTACGTTTGAGGCGGGCGAGTTCACTATTACGCGTCGCACTATCGATGTGACGTGGAATGTTGGTCAATACGTTTATAACGGCCAAGAACAGGGTCCCACGGCAGAGATAACCAATCTGGTTAACGGCGACGACGTGTCTCTCAATGTCACTGATGCTGTAAAGGTAAATGCCGGCACGTATACGGCGTATGTAAGCAATCTTATTGGTGAGAACGCAGTTCTTGCTAATTATCGGAAGCCCTCTTCGCGCATTGAATGCAAGTACGCTATCGCCAAGGCCAAACGGGATAGCGCTCCCAATGTAAAGGCGACAGCGGAGACCGTGAGTGGTAAACACGACGGCACGATTGAGGGCGTTGATACATCGATGATGCTGGGCAAGCCTAGCAAGCAGATGATGTTCATCAAGGCAAGTGATCTGGTCGATGGCGACAAGCTTGAGAATCTTGCGCCCGGTTCCTATCGCCTGTGCTACGGGGCGACGACGAATTATGAAGCCTCCGAGATCGTTACCGTTACGATCGCCGCTGGGCCCAAGCTCAAGGTGACGCTGCCGGCTGAGCAGGCGGGCTACACGATCACGGCTGACGCGACTGAGCTCGACTGGCATGGTTCTGCGACGCTTAAGCTTACGGCTACGGATGGCTATTACGCGACCAAGGATCTTGCTGTTAAGGCAAACGGTGAGACCATCAAGCCTAGCGAGCAGGGTGTTTACCAGCTCTCTAAGGTTGAGAAAGACACCGTGATTACCGTCGAGGGCATCGCCAAGCACGAGCCCGATGGCACCGGTTGGAAGAGCGACGATTCTTCTCACTGGCATGTTTGCACGTGCGGTGAGCGGATTGACGTTGCCGAGCATTCCTTCGAGTGGATAATCGACGAGAAGCCTACGGTCGAGAAGTCCGGATCCAAGCATTTGCACTGCACCGTCTGTGACTACAACTCCTCCGAGAAGGTTGTAATCCCGGCAGCCTCTGTTGCTGGCTACTCCGGCGAGTATGACGGCAAGGTCCACACTGCCGATGTCTCGGCCCTGCCCGAGGGCACGGCGGCCCAGTACAGCATCGACGGTGGCGTCAATTGGTCTATCTCCGCTCCCGAGATTAAGGACGTCGGCACCCTGCCGTTCAAGTACCGTGCGACCGTCGACGGTGCCGCTATCGAGGGTGACGCAGAGCTTGTGGTGACGCCTCGCAAGGTCACCGTGACGGCATCCGATGCCTCTAAGACCTACGGCGACGATGATCCCGCTGCTTTGGGCTGGAAGGTCACCAAGGGCGAGCTCGTCGAGAGCGAGTCCCTTGAGGGCATCACCGTCTCCCGCAAGGCCGGCGAGACCGTGAGCAAGGGCGGCTATGCCGTGACGGCATCGCAGTCCGAGGGCGCCAACCCCAACTACGAGATTACGTTCAAGTCTGGTAAGTTCACCATCAACAGGCGCGAGCTCACCGTGACGTGGGACGCCACCACCGAGTTCACCTACGACGGCGAGGAGCACTGCCCCCAGGCGGAGCTCGGCAACGTCGTCGGTGGCGATAAGCTCGGTGCGTACGTCGACGGTGCCGCAGTCAAGGCTGGCACCTACACGGCGGAGATCACCGAGCTGACGGGCGCCGACAAGGACAACTACAAGCTGCCGGCAACGGGTCTGACCTGCGAGTTCTCTATCAAGAAGGCGCCCAAGGGCGCGCCGGTGGTCCAGGGTGTGGCCGAGACCGTCAGCGCCAAGGCAGACGGCAAGATCACGGACGTCGACGCCACCATGGAGTGGCGCGCCAAGGAATCGGGCGAGTATCAGGCTGTGCCCGAAGGCGTGGCCGAGCTCAGCGGCCTTGCCGCGGGCACGTACGAAGTGCGCTACCGCGCCGATGACAACCACGAAGCCTCCGCCGCGACCAAGGTTACGGTTGCCGCGGGCCGCAAGCTCGCTGTGGCGCTGCCCGCCGAACAGGTCGGCTACAAGCTCACGGCTGACGCGACCGAGCTCGACTGGCATGGTTCTGCCACCCTCACTATCAGCATCGAGGACGGCTACTTTGCCGACTCCCTCGCCTATGTCGTCAAGGTCAACGGAGGCGCTGTGGCGCTCAACGACCGCGGCGAGTTCACCGTCCAGGACGTCGAGGGCGACGTGAACGTGACGGTCGAGGGCGTGCGCAAGCACGAGGCTGTGAGCGATAAGTGGATCTCCGACGACAATACGCACTGGCACGAGTGTACTTGCGGCGGCAAGATTGACGAGGCCGCGCACACCTTTACGTGGGTTGTCGACACGCCTCCCACGGCGACCGAGAAGGGCTTCGGTCACCGTCAGTGCGTCGTCTGCGGGTGCGCCCTTGCCTCCGAGGAGATTCCGGCTGCTGCTATCCCCGGTTACTCCGGCGAATACGACGGCGCGTATCACACGGTCAATGCTTCCGCGCTGCCCGAGGGCGCGACGGCCGAGTACAGCACCGACGACGGCAAGACCTGGTCTACCACTGCCCCCGAGATCAAGGACGTTAGCAAGCTGGACGTTGCCTATAGGGTGATGATCGGCGGTGCGACGGTCGAGGGCCAGGTGACGCTCGAGGTCACGCCTCGCGCGATCACGGTCACCGCTCAGGACGCCTCCAAGATTTACGGCGAGAAAGACCCCGTCTTTGAGTGGTCGGTCACCTCTGGCGAGCTCGTCGGGGACGATACGCTTGAGCTCGAGATCGAGCGCGAAGACTGTGACGATGTGCACGAGGGTGGCTATGCTCTGCGCCTGACACAGCTCGAGGGCGCGAACCCCAACTACGCGATTACGCTCAATGACGGCACGTTCATCATCAACCGGCGTCTGCTCACCGTGACGTGGGGTACCACAGAATTCGTCTACGATGGCAAGGAGCACTGCCCCGTGGCAGAGCTTGGCAACGTCATCGGCAAGGATGACCTCGGTGCGTTCGTCGATGGTTCCCAGACCGAGGTGGGCGCTCCGTACACGGCGACCCTCGCCGAGCTGACGGGCAAGGCCGCGGGCAACTACACGCTGCCCGCCGATGGCTTGACCTGCGAGTTCTCCATCAAGAACGCCGCGCAGGACGCGCCGGTGGTCCAGGCCGAAGCCGAGACCGTGAGCGGCAAGAAGGACGGCAAGATCACGGGCGTCGACGCCACCATGGAGTGGCGCGCTCAGGGCGCCGCCGAGTAGCAGGCCGTGGGCAAGGACGTGACTGAGCTCAAGGACCTCGCCGCCGGCGTGTACGAGGTGCGCTACCAAGCTAAGGCCAACTACGATGCCTCTGCCGTCACCGAGGTTACCGTGAAGGCTGGCCGCAAGCTCGTCGTGACGCTGCCGGGCAACCAGGTGGGCTTCACGCTCACCTCGACGGCAACCGAGCTCGACTGGCACGGCTCTGCAAAGCTCGCCATCAGCATCGACGGCGCGTACTTTACGGGCAAGGACTACGCTGTCAGCGTCAACGGTAAGGCCGTTAAGCTCGCTGACGACGGCACCTATGAGCTCAAGGACGTCGAGGGCGATGTGAACGTGACGGTCGAGGGCGTGCTCAAGCACGAACCCGACGGCTCCGGCTGGGCGCACGACGCCAAGAACCACTGGCATATTTGCCGCTGCGGCGAGATCCTCGACAAGGCTGAGCACACCTTTGAGTGGGTCGTTGACAAGCCGGCGACCACCGAGGCCAAGGGCGAGAGGCACCAGGAGTGCACTGTCTGCGGCGAGAAGGGCAAGACCGAGGACATCGCGATCCTGGCCCCCACGATCATTGAGGGTGCAGGCCAGGCGATTACGGTCGACACCGCCAAGGACCTGAGCTTCCGCTCGAACGCGCCGATCAAGTACTTCAAGACGGTGCTGGTCGACGACATGGAAGTCGGTGCTGATAACTTCGTTCTTACCTCGGGCTCTACAATCGTGACGCTCAAGGCGAGCTTCGTGAAGACGCTTGGCGTGGGCGAGCATAAGCTGAGCGTGGTTTCGACCACGGGTACGGCCGAGACGACCTTTACCATTGCCGAGGCCGCCAAGCCGACGCCCGATTCGAGCCAGACCACCACGACCACGACGACCACGTCTTCTAAGTCCAAGAAGAAGGCTGGCAAGGCGACCATGCCTTCGGTCGGCGATGGGATGTACGCCATGGCTGGTGGCGTACTTGCAGCCGGCGTGGCAGTTCTGCTGCTGGCATACGCCATGAGGCGCCGCGCCTAGTCGCCTCCTCATCCCCTTGGGGCCCGGATTTCGCCATCCGGGCCCCTTTTTTGTGGCGCCGCGAGGTCTTGTGGGCAAAAAATGGCAAATATGAGTACTGTCACTATTTTAGTAACAGCAAAATAAGGCTCAAAACGGGTCTAGGGAGCGTCGCGAGCGTGATTTTGGGATGCCTGTCGCTGGATTCGGAGCCCAAAAAGGCGATTCATGGGCCTGACGGACCGAAAAACGCTGCTACTAATCTGGTAACAGTACTCATATTTGCCCTTTTTTGCCCACGGCCCCTCAAACTGGGGCATCAAACAGAGGGTTCAAATATTAGAAAGAAGCCATTTCGGCTCTTTTCAGCTCGCCAATTCTAAAATGGGTCGCTCCGTAATTGAATCTTTATTTCAACTTTACACCTAGGTTTACAGCTGTCTTGTCAGCTGTAAACCTAGGTGTCATACTAAAGCCCCAAGATTCGCCAAAAGAGAGGGGCCTTGATGGCACAGAGCGCGAACATGGATGCATCGGAGCTTGCACGCGATATTGCGGCCGGCCTGGCATCGGCAACGACGGCAACGGAGCGCGCGGCACTGGTGCCCGCAGAGCTCGTCGAGGCCATTCAGCAACTAAAAACCCAACGTGACGCGGTGATCCTGGCACACTATTATGTGGCGCCCGAGGTCCAGGCCGTTGCCGATTACGTCGGCGACAGCTTCTACCTGGCAAAACTCGCTAAGAGCCTGCCGCAGCAGACCATCGTGCTGTGCGGCGTGGAGTTTATGGGCGAGAGCGCCAAGCTGCTCAATCCCACCAAGACCGTGCTGCTGCCCGAGCCGAACGCGGACTGCCCCATGGCGCACATGGTCAAGCGCGAGACGGTCGATGCCGCCCGTGCCGAGTATGGCGATGACCTGGCCGTGGTGTGCTACGTCAACTCGACGGTCGAGATCAAAAGCTGGAGTGACGTGTGCGTTACCAGCTCCAACGCTGTCAAGATCGTGTCCGAGCTGCCGCAGCAGCACATTCTGTTCATTCCCGACCAGAATCTGGGCCGTTTCGTGGCCGAGCAAGTGCCGCAGAAGCACGTCATTCTCAACAGCGGCTACTGCCCGCGCCACCACATCATCACGGTCGAGCAGATCGTCGATGCGACGGAGGCCCACCCCGACGCGCTCGTACTGGCACACCCCGAGTGCAAGGCCGATGTCCTTGCCGAAGCCGACTACATCGGCTCCACCGCCGGCATCATCAAATATGCCGAGGAGTCGGACGCGAGCGAGTTCATCATCGTGACGGTCCGCGGCGTGCTTTACGAGCTCGAGCGCCGCTGCCAGGGCACCGGCAAGAAGTTCTACTTCCCCGCGGTGCAGCCCACTTGCGTCAACATGGATCTCATCACGCTCGAAAAGCTTGTGCGCTGCCTGGAGACGGGCGAGGGCGAGGTTCAAATCGGCGTGTCGGACGAGGCCGCCGACCAGGCCAAACTCACGCTCGACCGCATGCTCGAGTACGCAGCGCGCTAAAACGATGCGACATGAGGAACAGTCCCTTATGTCGCATTACAAGGGAGAGGATTCCTGTGGAAACCAAGCAATACCTCGATATGGAGTGCGACGTCGTCATTGCCGGCTGCGGCGTGGCGGGCCTGTACGCGGCTCTCAATCTGCCGAAGAGCACGCGCGTGATCATGCTCTCCAAGGGCGCCGTCGACGAGTGCGATTCGATGCTCGCGCAGGGCGGTATCTGCGTGCTGCCCGAGGGCTCGGACTACGACGCCTTCTTTGAGGACACCATGCACGCCGGCCATTACGAGAACCGTTGCGAGAGCGTCGACATCATGATCCGCTCGAGCCGTTCGGTCATCAACGACCTGCTGGCCATGGGCGTGGACTTTGAGCGCAAGGCCGATGGCAGCCTCGACTTCACTCGCGAGGGCGCGCACAGCCGCCCGCGTATCGCCTTCCATGCCGACATTACGGGTAAGGAGATTACGACCAAGCTGCTCCAGGCCGTGCGCAAGCTGGACAACGTGCAGATTCTTGAGCACGTGGCCATGACCGACATTCTGACCGGCGAGCGCGACGGCGCCACGGTGTGCACCGGCGTCATCGCCGTTCCCGTGGACGAGGACGATTCGGCTCGTCCCGCCGACGAGCTGGTAAATGCCGCCGAGGGCGTGCATGCCGGCAAGCCGTTTGAGATTCACGCCTGCCATACGCTGTGGGCGACGGGCGGCATCGGTGGCGTATACGACCACTCGACCAACTACCCGCAGCTCACGGGCGACGCCTGCTACATCGCCCAGGAGCACGGCATTACGATGGAGCACCTGGACTACGTGCAGATTCACCCCACGGGCCTGTTCTCGCCGCAGCCGGGCCGCACCTTCCTGATCAGCGAGAGCTGCCGCGGCGAAGGCGCGATTCTGCTCAATGCCGCCGGCGAGCGTTTTACCGACGAGCTGCAGCCGCGCGACGTGGTCGCCGCCGCCATCCGCGAGCAGATGAAGCAGGACGGCACCGAGCACGAGTGGCTGAGCTTTGCCCCGGTCGAGCGCGACGTGGTGACCGGGCACTTTGCCAACATCCGCGCGCGCTGTCTGGAGGACGGTCGCGACATCCTGGACGAGCCCATCCCCGTCACGCCCACGCAGCACTACTTTATGGGCGGCGTGTGGGTTGACAAGGACGGCCGCACCTCGATGCCCGAGCTCTACGCCGCCGGCGAGACGGCTTGCAACGGCGTGCACGGCAAGAACCGCCTGGCCTCCAACAGCCTGCTTGAGTCCCTCGTCTGGGGTCGTCGCGCCGCTTGGCGTATGCGCACCGGCGAGTCGCTTGCCGTGGAGCAGGCGGGCGAGCCCGCGCTCGACGGACGTCACCGCGCCCTGAGCGCCGACACCCTTGCAATCGATGATTTGGCCCGTGCCGCCGGCACGCAGGCCGCGGA
>USNX01000002.1 GCA_900556205.1 uncultured Collinsella sp. | reverse complement strand
GCAATAGCCTCGACCACGGTGGCCGGACCGCGACGGCAATCGCCTGCAGCCCAGACGCCCTCGACGCCGGTGGAGGTGGCGGCAAGACGGCCGCGACGGTCGTGCTCGACGCCCGCGGCATCGTACAGGCTGGCATCGATGCCCTCGCCCACGGCGCAGATCACCGTGGTGGCGGAAAGCTCGACGGTCTCGCCCGTGGCGACGGGGCTGCGACGGCCGCTTGCATCCGGCTCGCCGAGCTCCATAACGTCGCAGGTCAGCACAGAGCCGTTGAGCGCCTTAGGCGCCAGCAGCTCGCAGAACTCAACGCCGTCGGCAAGAGCAAGATCAAGCTCTTCCTCGTCAGCGGGCATCTGCTTCTTGGTGCGGCGATACACCAGGCGCACGTTCTTCACGCCAGCCAGACGCTTGGCCACGCGGGCCGCGTCCATGGCGGTGTTGCCGGCGCCAATGACCACGACGTCCTCGCCCAGCTCGAGCTTCTCGCCCTTCTTGGCGGCCTCGAGGAACTCCAGCACATCGAGCTCGGCACCCTCGCCCAAGCCCGCAGAGCCGGGCATCCAGGCACCGGTGGCCACGACCACGTCGGTAAAGCCCTGGGCCTTGAGCTCGTCGATGGACTCCACGCGAGCGTTGAGCTGCACCTTGGCGCCAAAGGCCAGGCAGAGCTCGGCGTCGTGGGAGATATCGTCGCTGGCGATACGGAACTCGGGAATCACGTGACGGACCACGCCGCCGAGCGAATCGCGGGCCTCAAAGATGGTGACGGACACGCCGGCGCGCGTCAGGAAGAATGCCGTCGCCAGGCCGGCCGGGCCGCCACCGATAACGGCAACGTTGCGCTCGCCGTCGTTGGCGATGGCCTGAGCACGCAGCTTGGGCAGCACGGCGGTCATGGCCTCGCGGGCGGCCTTGAGCTTGCTGGCGCGAATCTGGGCGCCCTCGGGCTCGTAGAACGCACGCTCGCAGGCACGGCCGCAGGGATGTGGGCAGATGGTGCCGGTAATGAACGGCAGGGCGTTGCGCTCGATGATAATGTTGAGCGCGTCCTCGTAGCGGCCCTCGTCAACAGCCGCCAGATAGGCGGGAATATCCTGCTGGATGGGGCAGCTCGTGCGGCACGGCGTGGTAAAGCAGTCGGAAAGCGGGCTCTTGCCGGCGACCTTGCGGTCGGGCAGCGGACGCAGCGGCTTCTTGTAGAGCGGGTTGGTAAGCGAATCGGTCTGGATCGCGGTCACGGCCTCGAGCGAGACGCCCGCGAACGGCTTGCCGTCCAGGTCGGTAAACTCGCCAGCCATCTGGCTAAAGCGCTCGTAACCGCCGGGCTTGAGCACGTCGGTCGCCAGGGTGACGGGCCAAATGCCGGCATCGTACAGAGCGCGGATGTTGTAGACCGTGGCACCACCGGAGTAGCTGATACGCAGCTTGCCATCGAACTGCTCGGTAATGCGGCGGGCAGCCTCGATGGTCAGCGAGAACAGCGAACGGCCGGACATGTACATCTCGGTGGAAGGCAGCTCGTTTCTCGTCACGTCGACGGGGAACGTGTTGGTCAGCTTGACGCCAAACTCCAGGCCGCGCTCGGCGCACAGGGCAATCAGGCGCTCGAACATAGGCACGGCATCGGCCCACTGCAGGTCCTCGCGGAAGTGTGTGTCATCGAAGACGATGTAGTCAAAGCCCAGCTCGTTCAGACGCTGGCGGGCAAACTCATAGCCCAGCAGCGTGGGGTTGCACTTGATGTAGGTGTTGAGGCCCTTCTCGGTTATCAGATAGGTCGCGATGCGCTCGATCTCCGCCGGCGGGCAGCCATGCAGCGTGGACTCGGTGATGGAGTTGGACACGCGCGCCGGAATGGACTCGACAAACGCGGCATCGACATGCTCAAACTTGTCCAGGTTGGCGAGCGCCCATGCGCGGCACTCGTTCCAGACGTCGGAGCCGCTGGCGTCCTTCATGCCCTCGATGTAGGCGTCGACCTTGGGGCTCTTGATGCCCTCGAGGTCATAGCCCACGGACATGTTAAAGACAAAACCGTCCGGGCTGCCCAGACCGTACTCGCGAGCGATCAGGTGGCAGGCAAACCATGCCTTCACGTACTCGGCAAAGGCCTGCGGGACCTCGAGCTCGGTCGACCACTCGCAGTTGTAGCACTCGTCCTGCGCCACGATGCAGGGTTTGTTCACGCACTTGGAGAGCTCCTCGCCGTCCATAACCTGAACGGTCTTGAGCTCAAAGAAGCGGGAACCGGCCACATAAGAGGCCACGATGTTCTGGGCCAGCTGCGTGTTGGGGCCGGCGGCCGGGCCAAACGGAGTCTCGATGCGCTCGTCAAAAATGGGAAGCGCGCCCTCCTGGTTGGTCGCGACCATCTTGCGCACGCCAAAGATGGCGCCCTGGGTCTTGTGCTCCTCGATGATCCAGTTCATCAGCTGCGAAAACGGGATCGGCCTCATAATGTCGCTCATAATGAGCTCCTCTCTGTAACGCCCGGCGAGACCGCGCGACGGGCGCAAATACGGTGTAGCGCTAGCACAGCGCCGGCGACCCCGCGGAGGCCGCCTATGCGCGCGCCGGATGCGGCGAAACATCCGACGCGCGCGAATCTACTTGTGAATTAGTAGGTGCGATCGTTGAGCGTGCTCCAGAGCTTCTTGGACTCAGCCATGGTCCACGCGTTGATCTTGTCCTCATCAATGCCAACGAACTCGCGATCCTTGTACAGGACGCGGCCGTTGATGATGGTGGTGCGGCAGTTTTTGCCCATCATGCCAAAGAGCATGTGGCCGTCGATGTTCTCCTCGCTCAGCGGCGTAAAGGGCTTGTAGTCCATGACGATGACGTCGGCGGCAGCGCCGGCCTCGAGCACGCCGAGCTTGCGATCGAAGTACTTGCTCGCCATCTTGGCGTTGTTCTCGAACAGCATCGTCATGGCCTCGCACCAGCCCACGTTGGGCATGGCGGCGTTGTGGCGCTGGATGATCAAGAAGACCTTGAGGCTCTCGAGCATATCGTGGGTGTAGGCGTCGGTGCCCATGCACACGGGGATGCCGCGGCGGAAGAACTCGAGCACGGGGGCGCAGCCCACGGCGTTGCCCATATTGGATTCGGGGTTGTTGACGAGCCAGGTGCCGGACTCCTTGACGATATCCATCTCGGCAGGCGTCACGTGGATGCAGTGACCCAGCATGGTGTCGGGACCCAGCAGGTTGTGCTGCAGCAGGCGCTCGACGGGGCTGATGCCGCCGCGGTTGAGGCGGGAGTCCCAAACGTCATTCATGCCCTCGCACACATGGATGTGGAAGCCGGTCAGGCCGTTGTTGGCCTCGGCCATCTTGTCCATGGTCTCGTCCGACAGCGTAAAGGTGGCGTGACCGCCAAACATGGCGGCGATCATGTGGTTGTCGTTATCGCGACGCTCCTTGGCGGCCCACTGGGCAAATTCGGCGTTCTCGGCAATGGCCTGATCGCACTTTTCCTGGCCGCGGCGGTCGGAAACCTCGTAGCACAGGCACGAACGCATGCCCAGCTCCTGAGCGGCGTCCTTAATGGTAAAGAGGCTGCCCGGAATCTCGCAGAAGCTCGCGTGGTGATCGAAGATCGTGGTGACGCCGTCGCGGATGGAATCCAGAATCGTGGCATAGGCGCTGGCCTTGGTGCCGTCGAGCGTCAGGTTGTCGTCAATCTTCCACCACTGCTGCTCAAGATTCTCCAGGAAGTTGGTGGGGTTGCAGCCCTTAATGGCAAGGCCGCGGGCCAGACCCGAGTAGATGTGGGTGTGGCAGTTGATAAGTCCGGGCATGATGAGGTTGCCCTGGGCGTCGACGTACTCGGCATCCGGGTACTTGGCCTTGAGCTCGCGCTCGGGGCCCACTTCGACGATCGTATCTCCGTCAATGGCGACCGCACCGTTGGGAATAAACGGAGTCTGAGCGTTGCGGGTAAAGACGGAACCGTTAGCGACCAGAAGCATAAATGCTCCCTTCAACATCAGGGGCGGGGTTTGACACCTCTGACATGGCGGAAGTGCGAAGCGCCGGCCTACACCGGAAACGGGCCCTCTCCCGTCAACGCTTCACCAAAGGGACAAGCCCTTTGAAGTGCGGCTTGGCGCCGCATGGCGCCGGCGGACGAGGCGATGCGTCCGCCGGCGAATAGCACCGAATTGGTTACTTCTTGCTCTCGGGCAGGACCAGATCCACAGCGGCATCCTTGGCGGCATCGATGTGCTGAGCCACGACCGGCGTCTGCGGAAGGATCAGGTTAAGGACAATGGCCATGATGGCGGTGGGGGTCACGGCGTTGGAGCCGATGACGGTGGACACCCAGGCGGGCATGCCCTCGCCGGCGAGGCAGCCGCTGGCCATCCAAATACCCAGGCCAAAGACGACCGAGGTGCCGACGATGGTGGTGGTGCGCTGCGTGAGGCCCTCGCGGGTGAACATGCGCACACCGTTCATGGTGATGGTGCCAAAGACGCCGACGGTCGCGCCGCCGATGACAGGCTGCGGGATGGCGGAGAGCACGGCAGAGAGCTGCGGGAACAGACCGGCGATGGCAAAGACGGCCGCGATGATCACAAAGACCCACTTGTTGACGACCTTGTTGGAGCAGATGATGCCCACGTTCTGGCCAAGGGCGCTGGTGGGAAGACCGCCCAGCAGGCCGCCGACCATAGAGGTGAGGCCCTGGGACACAATAGCGCCGGAGAGCTCGCGCTCGGTGGGCATACGGTCGATGGAGCCCAGGCAGGCGGCGGAAACGTCACCGATAACCTGGATGGCGACCATGGGGAACACGACAGCGAGGGTAATGCAGACCTCGGGATCAAACTCGAGCGCGTAGGGCATGAGCTTGGGAAGGGCGAAGACCTGAGCGGTGGCGACGCTGGAGAAGTCGATCATGCCAAAGGGAATCGAAACGATCATGCCAACGATCATGCCAAAGAACACGGATCCCAGCTTGAGCGTGCCCTTGCCAAAGTTGGCGAGCGCAAAGACCACGGCGAAGGTGATAAGAGCGACGCACCAGGCCTGCGGGGTGCCCCACAGCGGCGTACCCATACCGCCGGCCATATACTTGACAGCCGTGGGATAGAGAGAGACGCCAATGGAGAAGATGACCGTACCGGTCACGACGGGCGGGAATAGCCACTTAATCTTGCTGTAAGCCAGACCAAAGAGGACCGCGACGGCGCCGCCGACGATCTCGCCGCCCAGCAGCGCACCAAAGCTAAAGCCCGAGGCACCCATGGCCTGGAGGGCCGGGAGGAACGCGAACGAAACGCCCATGACGATGGGCAGGCCGCCGCCGATGCGACGGAAGGGAGCGAAGGCCTGAAGGGCCGTGTCGATTGCCGAAAGAATGAGCGCGACCTGGATGATGTCGGTGCTCTGCTGGCTATTAAAGCCGTAGACGCCGGCCATGATGACAGCCGGGGTGATGATACCGGCAAACGAAGCCAGTACGTGCTGAAGGGCACACGGGATCATTTCCTTAACGGGAGGCATGCCTTCACGAGTGAACAGGGCTTCAGTGCCGTTCTTAACCGTCTCCTGGGTCATTTGACCACCAATCCTCGAAATAGTTGTTTTCGCATCTAACGCTCTATTGTGACGCAGTGCGGGGTTGAGGTTGTGCCTTCGTTGCATATCGTATTAAAGATGATTCTCATTCTCAATAATAATTTTTTGTTATCAGACTATTCTTGAGCTGAGACAATGCATTTCCGCAGGTCAAGAAAGTGTCTGGTCAAAATAACATCTAACTATTCTTTTGGTCGACCGTTTACCGCCAAATTCCTACCGTTCGTCTGTATTACGCAATGTACCTGCGAATATGCGAGATGAGGAATGGCGTGTTACCATGAGAAAAAATTGTTATGAACATTTTCGATTTCACCCCAAGGAGTTGCCCGTGAACGAGACCGTACGTCGCTTTTTGCCGATGGTCGATTTCCTGGAGCAGGTACTCGGTAAGAACAGCGAAATCGTGCTGCACGATTTCTCAGATCCCGACCACGCCATCGTCGATATTCGCAACGGCATCGTGAGCGGCCGCAAGGTCGGCGGTCCCGCCACCGATCTGGCACTCAAGATCATGCACGACGCCAAGTATCGCGACCTGCCGTTTATTACGGGCTACGAGGGGCGCGGTGCCGGTGGCAAGACGTTGGAGTCAGCGACGTACTTTATCCGCGAGAATGACGAGATCGTCGGCATGCTCTGCGTCAACACCGATCTTTCCACGGTACGCTCTATCAACGCCATAGCTCAGCAGCTCATGGCTTGCTTCGACGCTGCGCCTAGGCAGGCGGAGCCCGCGTCTATCGAGGTCGAAAGTCTTTCGGAGTCTACACAGGAGCTCATCGACCGCAGCATTGCCGAGTTGCTGAGCGCGCGCGGGCTGGATGTGGCGTCGCTTGGTCAGAGCGACCGCGTGGACGTGATTCGCCACCTTAACGGCAATGGCGTATTTATGCTCAAGGGCGCTGTTGCCTGCGCTGCCACCGCGCTGGGCATCTCGGAGCCCAGCGTCTACCGCTACCTGCAAAAAGTTCGCAAGGAAGGCTAACCCACTGATCCCTTGGGGACGGAGGAGAACGGATTATTTTGCCGCATCGCTTGACAAAAGACCCTGCAGCTCACGCGCGCTGCAGGGTCTTTTTGCATGTCATGTTTAGTTGTTGCCAACGCCTTAGAGAGCGGCGACGACCTCAATCTCGACCAGACCGCCAGCCGGAAGAGCGGCAACCTGGAAAGCGCTGCGTGCGGGGAACGGGGCCTCGAACTTGGAGGCATAAATCTCGTTCACGGCGGCAAAGTCGGCGATGTCGGCCAGGTAGACCGTGGTCTTGACGACATCGGCAAAGGTGGCGCCGGCGGCAGTCAGCAGGGCTTCGACGTTAGCAAGGGACTGCTTAGCCTGGGCCTCGACGCCCTCGGGCAGCTTGCCGGTCGCGGGGTCGATGCCCAGCTGGCCGGACAGGAACACCATGTTGCCGGTCTGGATGCCGGGGGAATACGGGCCGATGGCTGCGGGTGCGTTATCGGAAGACACGACGGTCTTGCTCATGTTTTTCTCCTTACGATCAGTTGAGAGAGCGTGAGCGCGGCGTTCACACCGGGAGGCACAGTTCGGTCTGAACACCGCGCTTGATTGGGATGGTACTCAAGGTTTCTGTTTGATGCAAGAATATTATCAGCTTGCGAGAATATTTTATCGCCCAACGGTCTCCCCGAACCGCTGAACGGTTCTCATGTGGAGCAGCCAGTCCAAGCTGCTGAAGACTTTATCCCGCTTGGAGCACGGGCATCGCCTGCCGCAACGGCGCCACTATACTTTTGATTATTGAGCATTTTGAAAGGCAGGATATGACCGCAACCGCCAGTCGAACCACCAACCGCAGACCCGAGCTTTTGGCGCCCGCCGGAGGGCCCGAGCCCTTTGCCGCCGCACTCGCCGCCGGGGCAGACGCCATCTACTGCGGCATGGGCAGCTTCAACGCCCGCCGCAAGGCCACCAACTTTACCGACGAGGCCTTTGAGCAAGCCTGCCGCGCCGCGCATCTAGCCGGGTCGCGCGTCTACGTCACGGTAAACATCGTCATCAAGCAGTCCGAGATGAGCGATGCGCTGCAACTCATCCATCGCTGCTCCACGCTGGGCGCCGACGCCTTCATTATCCAGGACTGGGGCCTGTTCTTTGAGGTCAAGCGCACTATGCCCGGCATCGAGACGCATATCTCGACCCAGGCGAACATCCATGATGACCGCGGAACGCTTTGGTGCCGCGAGCAGGGCGCCGACCGCGTGACTCTCTCGCGCGAGCTCTCCATCGACGAGATCGCCGTCATTCACAACGCCGCGCCCGATGTCGACCTCGAGGTCTTTAGCCACGGCGCCATCTGCTTTTGCTACTCGGGTCTGTGCCTGCTGTCGAGCTTTGCCATGGCTGGCCGCTCGGCCAACCGCGGCATGTGCGCCCAGCCCTGCCGCCTACCCTACGAGCTAATTGACGAGAACGGCCGCTCGCTCTCCCCTGCCGGTCGCGAGCGCGCGCTGTGCCCGCGCGACACCAACACGTCGCAGCTTGTTCGCTGCCTGCATGACGCCGGCGCCGCATCGCTCAAGCTCGAGGGCCGCATGAAGGCCCCCGATTACGTGTATTCCATCGTCGACGTGTACCGTCATCAGATTGATGACATGCTTGCCGATGTTTCGACCTCTAAGGATGAGGATGCCGCCCGCCAGCGCCAGCTCAAGCGCTGCTTTAACCGCGACTTTACGCACGCCTATCAAGACGGCACCTCGGACGACGAGATGATGAGCTACGAGCGCTCCAACAACCGCGGCCAGATTGTGGGCACGGTGCTGGGCAGCCGTCTAGCCAACCGCGATGTACGCGGACTCAAGCCCGACGACCGCCGTCGCCGCGCCGCCATCGCCCGCATTGAGTTGTTTGAGCCCGTGGGCAAGGGCGACCTGCTGGAGCTTCGCCACGATAACGAGTTTGACCAGTTCCTGACCACCATTGCCGCCGATGATGCCGCCGCCGGCGATGTCATCGAGTGTCGCGTGCCCCGTAGCATGCCCGAGGGCTGCCGCGTGCGCGTGATTCGAAGCCAGCGCGCCATTGACGCCGCCGGCGCCGCGCTCAAGCGCGATGTGCTGCGCCGCCGAGCTGTAGACGTGTCCGTTGTGGCGCGTCTGGGCGAGCCGTTTACCGTGACGCTCACCTGCTGCGACGACCCTTCGTTTACGGCCACGGCCACGGGCTTCACCGTCGAGGCCGCCAAGACCCGCGCCGTCGAGGCATCCGATCTGGTGGAGCACGTCGGGCGTATGGGCTCCTCTCCCTTTGAAGCTGCGAGCTTTGAGGTGACCCTCGACGAGGGTTGCGGCATGGGCTTCTCCGCCGTGCACAAGGTGCGCGCCGCCGCTTGCAAGGCGCTAGAGCAAACCATTCTGGCGCCGTACGAGGAGCGCGTGAAAACGCTCGAGCTGCCGGCGATTGTAACCAGTGATTCCCGCCCCGCGCCCGAGCACTACCGCGATGAGCCGCAGATCTGCGCCACCGTCACCTCGCTCGAGGCCGCCGAAGCAGCGCGCGCGGAGGGTGCAACGAGCATCTACATGACCACCGACGCGCTCGATGCGGCCGAGCTCTCCCCCGCCGATGCGTTTGAGCAGGGCATCGTACCCGTGCTCGATGAGGTCTGCCGCGCCGTTGACCACGTCCGCGTTGACCCGTGGGTTGTTGCCGGCGCCACGGTCGCTATTGGCAATATCTCCGAGCTTGCCCTGGCCGCCCAGGTTGGCGCCACGGCCGAGATTCGCTCTTGCCTGCCCGTGCACAACACGCCTTGCATGGAGGCACTTGCCGAGCGCGGAGCCGGTGCGTTTTGGCTCTCGCCCGAGATCACACTCGACGAGATTATCTCGCTTGGCACCTCCGCGCCCGCAGCCCTGGGCATCACTGTGTTCGGCCGCCCGCGCGTTATGACGAGCGAGCACTGCATCCTGCAGGTGGCCAATGGCTGCATCCACGATTGCGCCAACTGCCGCCTGCGCGCCCGCAAGCTGTCGCTCAAGAATATCGATGGCAAGGTCATGCCCGTGCGTACCGACATCCATGGCCGCTCGCGCCTGTACGATGCCTACCCCATCGACCTCACACCGCAGGTACCACAGCTGCTCGATGCCGGCGTGCGCCGTCTCATGGTCGACGGAACCCTGCTCGAGGCCGATGAGATTGGCCGTGCCGTCGCTCGTGTCCGCCGCGCCATTGAGGCAGCGCAGGCAGGTCGCAAGCCCGCTGCCCGCCTGCGCGGGGCGACCTCGGGCTGCATGTTTGTGGGAATTAGCTAACCGAAAGGCTTACACGTGAACGAAGAACCTCAAGTCCTCTACTGCGACGCCTGGCTCATGGCCATCGATAAGCCCGCCGGCATGATCGTCCACGGTGACGGCACCGGCGAGCGCACGCTTACCGACTACGCCAGCGACCTTTTGTTGGCGATGGGCGACGGCTTTGCCGCGACTGACATGCAGCCGCTCAACCGCCTGGACCGCAACACCACCGGCGTGGTGCTGTTCTCGCTCGACAAGCAGACGCAGCCCGCTTTTGACCAGATGGTCATCGACCACGCCTTCGAAAAGCACTATCTGGCGCTCGCCGAGGGCAAGATCGACTGGAACGAAAAGCTCATCGACAAGCCCATCGCCCGCGACCGCCACGATAGCCGTAAGATGCGCGTCGGTGCCAGCGGCAAGCCGTCTCAAACGCGCGTCAAGGTGCTCAAGCGTCTTAAGAGCCGTCGAGGCCTGCCCACGCGTTCGTATATCGATGTTGAGCTACTCACCGGCCGCAAACACCAAATCCGTGTGCACCTGGCCAGCGAGCATCACCCCCTGGTTGGCGACGACCTATACGGCACGCCGCGCCCTTGTGGCCTGATGCTCCACGCCCACAGTGTGTCCTTTACGCATCCCATAACCGGCGAGCACATCCACATCGAAGCCCCCTGCCCCTGGGAGCCCTAAACCACCACAACGGGGACAGGCACCTTTGTGGTGGTTTAGGCCGCGATGGTTCTACCGTGTCGCAAAAGATCTCAATCTGTAACAGTTAGAACCCATTTCCCGGTCTATCTGTTACAGATCGAGACATTCGAATCTCCCCTCAAGAGAAAATCTCGATCTGTAACAGTAACTCGGCAAAATCGGTCACAGCTGTTACAGATTGAGACAAAGGGGCGGCGCGGCTCAGAAGCATCTCAATCTGTAACACCTAATCCGCTTCTGACAGTCTAGTTGTTACAGATTTAGACAAACCAGCAGACAACAAAAGCGGCAACGCCAGTGATGGACGTTGCCGCTTTTCTATTGAGAAAACTACTCGGTTTTCGTTACTAACCACCACAATGGGGACAGGCACCTTCGTAGTGGTTTTGGCCTTGCCTCATCGCTAGACCGTGATGACGTTGTCCATTGCCCGGTACTTGGCGGGCACCTCGCCTGCGGTAATAATCGTTGCGTCACGGAAGTCCGCGAACTTGACGGGCGCCACCATGCCAAATTTACTGGCGTCCGAGATTACGAAGCGCTTGGCCGTATGGCGCATCGAGATGCGCTTAACCTGCGCCTCCTCGATATCGGGCGCCGTGAAGCCCTGCTCGGCGGCAATGCCGTTAGAACCCCAAAAACCACAGTTGAAGTTGTAGCGGTCCAGGGTCGCCAGGGCATCGGGGCCAACGAGCGCCTCGGTCTCGGGCTTGAGCTCGCCGCCCAGCACCACGGTGCGCATACCGCGCAGGGCGAGATGCTGAGCATGAAGCACGGAGTCGGTCACATAGGTGACGCCCTCAAGGAGTGGAAGATGCTCAATGAGCCTGAGCGTCGTCGAGCCCGAATCGATATACACAAAGCTCTCGGGCTCCACCAGCGCCGCCGCACGGGCGCAGATACGCTCCTTGTCGTCGTTATGAAGATCGCTGCGCTCATTAAGCGTTAGGTCGCGCGTCACGTGCGCGCGCTCAAGGCTCGTCGCTCCGCCGTGCACCTTGGCGATACGGTGTGCTCGGTCGAGCGTCTGCAGGTCGCGCCGAATGGTAGACGCCGTCACGCCCAGGGCCTCAGCAAGCTCTGGCACGGTAACCGAGCCAGCCTGTTGCACCATCGACACAATCGCGTTGAGCCTATCTTCCGCAAGCATCGCTTACTCCTCCTCGGGGTACACAACTCCCCAGTCGGCGCGTAGCTTGGTCATAAGCTCCATAACATCAGAGGCATAGCCCAGAAGCTCACGCTTCGAATCATCGCCGGCAACGGCCTGCTCAAGATCGGCCATCTCGTAGCACAGAGCGTAAGCCTCGGTGCCGGCGTGGACCTCCTCGCGGTGGCCGTCTGCAGTCCACACGATGGTCGCGTGATCGGCACGCGGATATTCGTTGACCTCGATATAGCACTTGTCGAAGCTAATAATCGAGCGCTTGGGTTGCTTGGAGTGGAGTGTGAGGCTCACAACGCCCAGCTGCTGCTCGGCATTACGGCAGACGATGCCGCCCGCAACGTCAACACCGGTCTCACAGGTGTTGCCCAACGAAACGACCTCAATGGGCTGACTTGCCATAAAGAAGCGCATGACGGACAGGGCATAGACGCCGATGTCGAGCATGGCACCGCCAGCAAGGTTACGATTGTAGAAGCGGTTGGTCAGGTCGCCGTACTCCTTGTAGCTACCAAAGTTGAGCTGGGCAAGGTTCATGCGGCCAAAGTCGCCCGCATTCATGCGACGGCGCAGCTCCTGGTACAGCGGCATATGAAGCACCGTGGTGGCATCCATAAGGACAGCGTTGTGCTCGTCGGCGATGGCACGCGCCTCGTCGAGCTCAGCGGAATTGAGGGTAATGGCCTTCTCGCAGAGCACGTGCTTGCCAGCCGCCAGAGCGGCGCGCAGGTAGGTGATATGCGTGTTATGCGGGGTGGTGATATAAATCGCGTCGATGTTCGGATCGGCATAGAGGTCCTCGACCGATTCATAGACCTTCTCGATGCCATACTGCTCAGCAAAAGCCTGAGCCTTGGACAGCGTACGGTTGGCGACGCCCGCAAGCTTGCGGCCGGCAAGAGCGAGAGACTGGGCCATCTGGTTGGCGATAACACCGCAACCGATCACAGCCCAGCGGAGCTCGGGGGCCGTAAAGATATCATCGGGGAATGGCCTGTCCTGGACCGAAGCGAACGCCGCCTTAGCGGCTGCTTCGGCGTCGAGCGGAGCCTGTTTGGAATCTGCCATATGTGCCTCCTGAATCATGGAGCGTCTAACATTTCTGCTGTCTCTATATTCGCACAAATGCGCGCGCATTTGCTCGTATTTGCGTGTTTAATTGCCTAATGGTCATTATTTAGCCATAGTATGCACATGTTTGCGCGCTAACACGCATTATCGCGCAATGATATACGCGATAATGCACATGCAACGATCCTTGCGAAACATAAAGAGGCGAAACAACAAAGCCCTAAAAGAGAGAGTAGGCAGTGATACTCCACCCCTCTGGGGGCATCGAACATCAAAGGACCGTCCCAAACTGCCGGCACCTGGGGAACGTCCCTATGTGCCGGCACCTAGGGACAGTCCCTAAGTGCCACTTTCGTTGCAAGACTGTCCCCATCGACTAGTCGTTTAAGAACGTCCCCAACGACTACTCATTTAAGTCTGTCCCCAATGAGTAGGGAGTGTGCAACGACTACTCATTTAAGTCTGTCCCCAATGAGTAGGGATAGAAAAAGGCCCGGGTGCCGTGGCATCCGGGCCTTTGCTAGCAACTTGATGTTGCGGGCAGCTTAGAACTTGTGGCCGCACTTCTTGCAGACGCGTAGCTTGTTCTTGCCGTCCTTCTCGTGACCGACGCGGGTAACCTTACCGCACTCGGGGCAAACGAGATTGACGTTGGAGGCGTCGATGGGAGCCTCCTGCGAAACGATGCCGCCCTGCTGGTTGGCAGCGTTGGGCTTGACGGCCTTCTTGACGACCGAAACGCCCTCGACAACGACCTTGTTCTCGGCGGGGAGAGCACGCAGGATAACGCCCTGCTTGCCGCGATCCTTACCAGAGAGAACCTGGACCTTATCGCCCTTCTTGATATACATATATCTCCCCTAACTACAGGGTCTCGGGAGCGAGCGAGACGATCTTCATGTACTTCTTGTCACGAAGCTCGCGAGCGACGGGCCCGAAGATACGGGTACCGACGGGCGAACCATCGTTGTTGATGACAACGCAGGCGTTCTCATCAAAGCGAATGTAGGAGCCATCCTTGCGGCGGATCTCCTTAACGGTGCGAACGACGACGCAACGGACAACGTCCTTCTTCTTGACGTTGGCGCCAGGAGTAGCCTCCTGGACAGCACCGATGAACACATCGCCGATGCCTGCATAACGACGCTTGGAACCGCCAAGCACCTTGATGCAGCGAATCTTGCGAGCGCCGGAGTTGTCGGCGACGTTCAGCATGGTTTGCATCTGAATCATGGTAGATGTTCCTCCGAACTAAGAACCGAAGAGAGGTGCGCAGCCTTTATACGGCCCGTGGTATGCAAGCCAGGCATACGCACATCTTCGGAAACGTACAAGTCGTAAGAGCGACTGCTTATTTAGCGCGCTCGACGACCTCGATGAGGCGCCAACGCTTCATCTTGGACATAGGACGGGTCTCCATAACGCGGACGGTGTCGCCCACGCCAGCCGTGCACTCCTCGTCGTGAGCGTGCAGCTTCTTGGAGCTGGTCATCATCTTGCCGTACTTGGGGTGACGCTTGCGCTCGGTGATGGTGACAACAATGGTCTTGGCACCGGAGACGGAGGTAACGACACCCGTACGGACCTTACGCGAGTTACGCGAATCAGTCATGTTCTCTCCTTAGGTCCTACTCGGCGACAGCGGACTTCTCCGCTGCGATCTCGCGGGCGCGCTGCTCCGTGAGGACGCGAGCGATGTCCTTCTTCACGGTGTTGACGCGAGCGGTGTTGTCCAGCTGGCTGGTGGCCATCTGGAAACGAAGGTTAAAGAGCTCGGCGCGCATTTCCTTCAGCTTCTCAACGAGCTGAGCGTCCGAGAGCTCACGAATCTCTGCGGGCTTCATTAGTTCTCCTCCTTGGCGGCGGCGGCGTCCTCAGCAGCCCACTTGGCCTCGAGAGCGGCCTCCTCAGCCATCTCCTTCTCGATGCGCTGCTCAGCGTTCTTGGCAGCAACAATCTTGGTCTTGATGGGAAGCTTGTGCTGTGCAAGACGCAGAGCCTCGCGAGCGACCTCCTCGGGCACGCCCTTGACCTCGAACATGATGCGGCCGGGCTTGACGACGGCCACCCACTCCTCGGGGTTACCCTTACCAGAACCCATGCGAGTCTCAGCAGGCTTCTTGGTGATGGGCTTATCGGGGAAGATCGTGATGTAGACACGACCGCCACGCTTCATGTAGCGGGTCATGGCAATACGAGCGGCCTCGATCTGACGGTTGGTGATCCAATGGGCCTCGAGAGCCTGGATACCAAACTCGCCGAAATGCAGCTCGGTATTACCCTTGGCCTGGCCCTTCATGGAGCCACGCTGCACCTTGCGGTGAAGAATACGCTTAGGGGCAAGCACTACTGACCCCTCCTCTCGGAGTTACGACGACGAGGACGGGAAGAGCCCTCGAGTGCAGGGTTGGGAACAGGCTGGCCCGGGAGCTTCTCGCCCAGGTAGATCCAGACCTTCACGCCGCAAGCGCCCATGGTGGTGCTGGCGACAGCCGTGCCGTAGTCGATCTTGGCACGGAGGGTGTGCAGAGGCACGCGACCCTCGCGGTACCACTCACGACGGCCCATCTCGGCACCGCCGAGACGACCGGAGCACTGGATACGGATGCCCTTAGCGCCGGCCTTGCGGGCGGACTGGACAGCCTTGCGCATAGCGCGACGGAAGGCAACGCGGCCCTCGAGCTGCTCGGCGATAGACTGAGCAACGAGGTTGGCGTCGAGCTCGGGGCGCTTGATCTCGACAACGTCGACGGAGAGCTGGCCCTTGGAGACGCCAGCGACCTTCTCGAGCTCGGTGCGGAGGGTATCGATCTCGGCACCCTTCTTACCGATGACAACGCCGGGGCGAGCGGTGAGGATGATGACCTTCACCTTGTCGCCAGCGCGCTCGATCTCGACACGGGAGACAGCTGCGCGGGAAAGACGCTTCTCGAGGTACTTGCGGATCTCGAGATCGTTACCGAGGGTCTTAGCGTAATCCTTCTCTGCGAACCAGCGGGAGCGCCAGTTCTCGGTGATGCCAAGACGGAAGCCGGTGGGGTAGACTTTCTGACCCATACAGCTTTACGCCTCCTTTCGAGGAGCAACGACGACGGTGATGTGGGAAGTACGCTTCAGAATGCGAGAAGCGGAACCCTTGGCGCGGGGACGGATGCGCTTAAGCGTCGGACCCTCGTCAACATAGGCAGCGGCGACAACCAGGTTGTCGGCACGCAGACCGTTGTTGTTCTCGGCGTTCGCAACGGCGGAACGGAGAACCTTCTCGACATCCACGGCGACGGCGCGGTCGCAGAAGTGGAGGATGTCGAAGGCCTGAGCGACAGGCTTGCGGCGGATCAGATCGACCACCAGGCGGGCCTTGCTGGGGGAAACACGCACGTACTTAGCGACGGCGCGAACCTCGGTGGCCTCAGTTTCAATAGACTTAGTTGCCATTTACGGTTAACCCCCTATTTGGCCTTGTGGCCACGGAACGTACGAGTCGGCGCGAACTCGCCGAGCTTGTGACCAACCATGGACTCGGTAACATACACGGGCACATGCTTGCGGCCGTCGTGGACGGCGATGGTGTGACCAACCATCTCGGGGAAGATGGTGGACGCGCGGGACCAGGTCTTCACGACGTCCTTCTTGCCAGCCTCGTTCATCGCGGTGATACGCGAGAGAAGGCGAGTCTCCACGAACGGGCCCTTTTTGAGACTTCTGCTCATAAGTGCTTTCTCCTAAAACTCGGTATCCGAAATTACTTCTTACGGCGACGAATGATGTGCTGGTTCGAGACCTTCTTCTTCTTGCGCGTACGAAGGCCCTTCGTCGGCTTACCCCAGGGGGTAACAGAGGGACGACCAGAGGTGTGGTTCTTGCCCTCGCCACCGCCGTGCGGGTGGTCTACAGGGTTCATGACGGTACCGCGGACGGTCGGGCGCACGTTCATGTGACGCTTACGGCCGGCCTTGCCGATGACGATGTTGGCGTGATCGGCGTTGCCGACCTCACCGACGGTGGCGCGGCAGGTAACGAGGATGCGGCGCATCTCGGAGGAAGGCATACGGACGATGGCGTACTTGCCCTCCTTACCCATCAGCTGGCAGGAGTTACCGGCGGAACGGGCGATAGCAGCGCCCTTGCCCGGCTGGAACTCGACGGCGTGGATGAGCGTACCGACGGGGATGTCGGCGAGAGGCAGAGCGTTGCCCGGCTTGATGTCGGCGTCAGAACCGGACATGACGGTCTGACCGACCTCGAGGCCCTTGGGGGCCAGGATGTAGCGCTTCTCACCGTCAGCATAGTGCAGCAGAGCGATGCGAGCGGAACGGTTCGGATCGTACTCGATCGTGGCAACCTTGGCGGGCACGCCGTCCTTGTTGCGCTTGAAGTCGATCACGCGGTAACGACGCTTCACGCCGCCGCCCTGATGGCGGGTGGTGATGCGGCCGTTGTTGTTACGACCGGCCTTCTTGGGCAGGGGCTCGAGAAGAGACTTCTCGGGCTTGGTGCAGGTGATCTCGGAGAAGTCGGAGATCGTCTGCCAACGCCTACCAGCGGAGGTCGGCTTAAGGTGCTTTACAGCCATTACAATCCCTTTCAATAGGAATCCGTTAGCCATCGCAGACAGGGATTCGAGGTTCTGCCTCGGGTGCGATGACACCGGACGTATACACGGTTCCGGGCGTGTCCATTTTATACGCCCAAAACCTTGAGCTCTCGCCTCCCCTTTCTGGGAGGCATGAGCTCACTCAACAGCAGCGAGTCTTAGGCCTGGTTGCCAAAGACCTCGATGGTGTCGCCCTCGGCCAGCGTGACGATGGCCTTCTTCCAAGAACGGGTCTTGCCGGCGACATAGCGCACGCGCTTGGTCTTGGGCTTGACCGTCAGGGTGTTCACGCGAACGACCTTGACGCCGAAGATCTCCTCGACAGCGTCCTTGATCTGATACTTGTTAGCATCCTTGGCGACCTCGAACGTGTACTTGTTCAGCTCCATGCCGGAGAAGGAACGCTCGGACACGATCGGACGGATGATGATCTCGTGGGCGGTCATTTATGCAAGCACCTCCCCGAAGTGAGCGGCGATGTCGGCGGGCATCAGCACGGCGTTGTTGTTGACGAGATCGTAGGTGTTGGCCTCGTCGGCAGTGATGATGAACGTCTTGGGAATGTTGCGGAACGACAGGTAGGCGTTGACGTCCTCATCGCGAACGATGATGGTCAGACGCTTGCCCTCAAGGCCGAGAGCCTTGAGCATGGCGACGGCAGCCTTGGTGGAAGGCTTCTCGAAGCCGTAGTCGTCGACGAGCACGAGCTCGCCATCGGCCAGCTTGGCGGACAGCGCGGAGCGCATAGCCAGCTTGACCTCCTTGTTGTTCATACGCTTAGCGTAAGAACGGGGCTTGGGGGCGAAGACGACGCCACCGTGACGCCACTGGGCAGCACGGATGGAACCCTGGCGGGCACGGCCGGTGCCCTTCTGACGCCAAGGCTTCTTGCCGCCACCGGAAACCTCAGAGCGACCCTTAGCAGACTGGGTGCCCTGACGCCAAGAGGCCATCTGGCACTTGACGATGTGGTGCATAACGTGGATGTTCGGCTCGATGCCGTACACCTCAGCGGCGAGCTCGGCCTCGGCGACCTTCTTGCCCTCGCTGTTCTTTACTTCAAACTTTGCCATTTAAGTGTTCTCCTTGGTATGACGCTGGGCTAAATGGGCTGGGCCCTTAGGCCATACGGATGGCGACGAGACCATTCTTGGCACCCGGGACAGCGCCCTTGACCAAGATGAGGTTCTGCTCGGCATCGATGCGGACAACGGAAAGGTTCTTGACGGTAACGCGCTCGTTACCCATGTGACCGGCCATCTTGACGCCCTTGAGGACGCGCGCAGGATAGGCGCACTGACCGATAGAACCGGGGTGACGCTGGAAGTGAGAACCATGCGTCATAGGACCGCGGCGCTGACCCCAGCGCTTGATGCGACCCTGGAAGCCCTTACCCTTGGAGGTACCGATGACGTCGACCTTCTCGACATCAGCGAAATCAGCGACGGTGACGACCTCGCCGACCTTGTGCTCCTCGCCGTTCTCGACGCGGACCTCACGAAGGAAGCGGACAGGCTCGACGCCAGCCTTGGCGAAGTGACCAGCCATGGGCTTGTTCACGTTCTTGGCCTTGATGTCGCCGAAACCGATCTGGACGGCGTCATAGCCGTCGGTTGCCTGAGTTTTAACCTGCGAGACAGCGCAGGGGCCAGCCTGGATGACCGTGACGGGAACGACGTTATCGTTCTCGTCCCAAACCTGGGTCATGCCAATCTTGCGGCCGAGAATCATGCTGATCAAGATATGATCCCAACTCTCGCGTGGTCTTGGGACAATGCGTACACCACCGAGCGTACGCCCCTAGAGGACCACTACTTACACGACGTGCTCCCCAGCCTTGTATTTCGCCCGGACTACCTGACAACCCTATTAAGCAGGCATTTTGTCCAGCCAGAATACTCCCCTGGTTACACACAGCTGTTTAGTATACACGGCTGCGGGCGTATCCATCGAGATTCATATTTCACTCACATTGTTTACGCAGGTAAAGTGCGTGGAGTCGCCTGGGCTTGGCAGAGGGGCGGCGAAATATATTAAGTTTGCTGCTCTACAGTCCTGCGCAAGACGGAAAGCACATTAAGTGCTTTCCTTTGCGTGCGGAACTCGCGACAAACTTAATATATTTCGCCGCCCCTCTGCCAAGCTCGGGAGACAACACGTTGATGTCTGCTTAACTCTGCTCGCTCAGCTAATTACTTTGTTGGGGATCCACAATTTGTTGCAAGGTGAACTTGCATTGGGGCGTATCGTCCTCTTCTCGCGTATCGTCAAAATCGAAGATCATGATGGCGCAGTTGGGGAGTTTTGTTGGGAGCTCGAAGCCCTCTGGGGCTGCAGCCTTGATGAATTGGCGGCTGGCACTGCCGTGGCTTACTGCTAAGAGGGTTTCGATACCATCGGCGCCCATGAGATTGGTGAGGGTGCCCACCATGCGTTCTTGCAGCGCGCGGCTTCCTTCTCCTCCAAAGGGGACCAGGTCCTCGCCCGGGTCCCAGACGTCGGTGGGAAGGGCATCGTGAGGACCCTCCTCGAAGGTTCCGTAGCAGCGCTCGATGATGCCTTCGCAGGGCTCGACGGCAGCGTTCGGGCCGAGGAGTTCGGTAGCGACGAGCTGAGCTGTGTCCATGGCTCGGCCTAAGGGCGAAGAGACCACTTTGTCGGGGACAACGTCATGGCCCTTGAGCCATGCGGCTGCCATTCCCGCTTGTTTGCGGCCCAAGTCGGTCAACGGTGAATCGCAGCGGCCCTGGACCAGCTTTTTGACGTTGAACTCCGTCTGGCCGTGGCGGAGTAGGTATAGGCGCTTCATGCTCTCCCCTTCTGCTTCAGTTACCTTGCAGGCACAGCCCTACTCGTGGGTATGCCCTACGTAGTCTTCATCGATCGTAATCTTGGCGACCGACTTGGGATATTCCGATTCGACCCGTTGTGCCAGCGTGTGCTTTACGTCTTCGGCACTCATCTGCAGATCCGAGGGACGCACGCAGTCAAAGATCACGTTGGTGTGCGTAGGACCCGGTACACAGCGCAGATCATGAATCGAGAGGCGGCTATCGATCTGTTGGGCCATGGCGTGAATGCGCAAGCGCATGCTCGCCACCTTGGGGTCATCGGTCACGATGGGATCGTAGTGAAGCGTGACAATCATGCCGTCTTCGTCCCTAAATGCCTGTTCGATGTTGTCGAGCGTGTCGTGACTTTCCAGCGGGCTGGCCTCGGCTGCCATCTCGGCGTGAGCGCTTGCGAACTTCCTGCCCGGGCCGTAGTCGTGAACCATCAAATCGTGAACGCCCAAAACGCCGGGGTAGCTCATGATCTTGTCTCGAATGTGCTTGACCAGCTTAGGATCGGGCGCCTGGCCCAAAAGCGGGCTCACCGTATCCTGGATGAGTTCAAAACCGCTCCAGCCAATATAGGCGCCAACGGCAAGGCCGACCCATGCGTCAAGATTGATGTGCGTCACCTGCGAAACAATTGCGCACGCTAACACGGCGCCTGTGGCAAGGACATCGTTCTTGGAATCCTGCGCGGTCGCATGCAGCGTCTCGGACTCAATGCGATTGCCGAGCTTTTGGTTGAGGGCCGCCATCCAAAGTTTTACGACCATCGAAAGCACGAGAACCGCCACCAGGGCAAGCGAGAACTCGACAGGTTCGGGATGGATGACGCGCTCAACCGAGGACTTGATAAGCTCAAGGCCAATCAGCAGCACGAGTGCCGCCACGACCAATCCCGAGAGATACTCGTAGCGACCGTGGCCGTAAGGATGTTCGGGGTCGGCCGGCTTGCTCGCCAGCTTAAAGCCCAGCACGCTCACGATGTTCGAGCTGGCATCGGACAGGTTGTTCATGGCATCCGCCACGATCGAAACCGATCCCGACAGCACGCCAATTGCGCCCTTCGCAGCGCATAGTGCCACATTGGCGACAATACACACCACACCCGTCAACGTGCCCACGCGCGCACGGTCGCCCTGCGCACGACGAACAATCCACTCGACCATCTACATCCGCCCCCACGGTACTACCTATATATCTATTGCTCAAACGGATTGTAGTGTAGCCACTTTGTCCCCCAGATACAAAAAGGCCGCAGCCCACACGGGCCACGGCCTTGGAATACGACATGCGGGACTGTCCCCTTGTCGATCGATTTATGCGCTTGCCTCGGCAACGCTCTTCGAGGTTTTGGGCAAATCGGCTCCGTCTTCTGCCGCCTGCCCCTTCGTCGGCACCACGCCAAAGCAGTAGCTCAGCGCCGCAGACACCGCAAATGCCGTGCCGCCAGCAACGCAGCACCACAGCAGGTTCGAGATGCCGCCCGTGGCAAAGCCAATGACCATGAGGACATTCGTCATGCCGATGGTATAGGCCGTAACGTGGCCCACGGCCGCAACAAGGCCTCCGACGGCGCCGCCAATGGCCATGCACGTCAGGCACCTGCCATATTTAAAGCCGCAGCCGTACAGCGCCGGCTCGCCTACACCG
>USNX01000001.1 GCA_900556205.1 uncultured Collinsella sp. | reverse complement strand
GGCGGGGGAGAGCGCCTCGAGCAAGCCCCGCCGCCGTCGTCACCGCGGCGGTCGTGGCTCAAATGCCGAGGCTGCGGCCGAGAAGGCAGCGACGCAAAGCAAGGATGCGAAGGCTGAGGCCCCGGCGGAGCAGCCCAAGCGCCAGCGGGCGAAGGAGAGTAAGTCCGATCGTCCGCAGAAGCAGGCGTCTATGCCGAAGCGCGAGCGCAATTCCCAAGGCGATTCTAAGCGCAAGTCTCAGAAGAAGCCGGAGTCTGCCGCAGCAGATACTGCTGCCCAGCAGCCCAAGTCGGCCGTTCACGGCGAGGTTTCGGCGTTTGCCCTTGCCCGCGTTTTAGGCAGGCAGCTGCTCAAAGTTGTCCCTACGCCCACGGCGCTCTCTAAGATCAAGGAGCAGCAGACGCAGATCGTAAAGGTCGAGGGCAAGGACGGCAAAAAGGCTCCGCAGCGCACTCAGCACAACGAGATGTCCAACCGCAAGATTGCCGAGGAAATTGCGATCATCCAGGCTTGGATTGAGCAGAATCGCGGTGCCGACACGCCGGTCGCTTCGCGTCGCCAGCGCGCCTACCAGATTTTTAACGATGAGAAGGCCTTTGACGGCAAGCACGGCGAGCGCCTGATTCGGCGTATGGCCGAAAAAGGTATCAGCATGCAGGCGATTAAGGTCGCCCCCAACCGCCCCGTGCACTTTACGGGTTTCTTTACGCTGGGCGCCGACAAGCCGTTCATTATGGTCGAGAACCTAGACACCTATGACGAAATCGTCAAGCTCCTGCGCGGCCGCAAGCACGCCAAGCTTTTTGGCACCAAGGTGGGCGGCGTGATCTTTGGCGGTGGCTGCAAGGCGAGCGTTTCGCACGCACTGGATGATTATCTGGCCGAGATCGGCTATCGCTTTAACTATGTCTACTACGTGGGCGACATCGACCGAGAGGGTGCGCGCATTGTCGAGCAGACCCGTAACGCCAATGTGGTAGAGATTCGCCTGCATGCCGGTATGTATCGCGCCATGCTTGCCGAGCACAAGCGTCGCGTGAAGGCCGGCGGAGAGTGCGAACCCGCAGCTGCCAACCAGGGTGTGCCGCAGAACCTGGCGGCGACGATCAAGGATCTGCCCATGGTCACGCGCGTGCAGTTCCGCAACGTGCTGCGCGAGGGCGGACGCATTCCACAGGAGATTCTGATGACCGCCGACTATCGGGATGGCGACTCGGGAAGCTTCGACCGCATGCTGAACAATTAGTTCCGCCGTTCTACCGAACGGCGGTCCTCTCGACGCTGCGAGGGGCCCTGGCACGGCAATCTGACGTTCAACTTCGGCGGCGCGACCAGAAGGTCGGCGCCGCCTTGTTTCACGTCACCTTGCCATGCCAGGGCCCCTCTCGCTGTCACGTCCAAAACATCGGGGCTAGTGGCCTCCTGTTCGTGCGGAACTCGCGACAAACTTAATGCCCGGCCCGTCGGGGCCTGTGGCTACTTGGTTGTCGCAAGCGGCTCGCTTTTCGGAATTGGGCTGATGATTTCTAGATGTAAGGCGCTCTTGGTCCTAACGGGCCTGGGGCGCCTATCTTTTGGAGGTAGATTTTTGGGACATGCCTGAAAATCTACCTCAAACTTCTAGTGTAGGACGAGAAGTTGTAGCTGAAACTTCTCTTGTAGGACGAGAAGTTATATACTCAAGATGTTGAAAGGAGAGCATTATGGCGCCTACAGCGTTGGGTATTGCAGAGATTGTTGCCGAGGCCCGTTCCTTTGAGATTCCTCACGTCGTGCATCGAGACGATGCCATCAGTGATCTTCCTGAGCCAAAGCCGTTCAATCTTGTCCATATCATCACGGGTATCAGGCGCTGCGGCAAAACGTTCTATGCGTTTCAATGGATTCGTCGCCTTATCGATCGCGGTGTCGATGCCGAGCGTATCTTCTATTTCAATTTTGCTGATGACCGTCTTCGACCGGCGCCGGACACGCTCATGAGCGACATTTTGGAAGAGTATTGGCGGCAGGTTCCCTCAGCGCGAACGAAAGGCTGTTATCTCTTTCTGGATGAGGTGCAGGAGACCGATGGCTGGCAGGGCGTTTGTCAGCGTTTGGCGGAGCACGAGAGCGTAACGCTTGTTATCACCGGATCGTCCTCAAAACTATCTGCCGATGAAATAGCGACGCAGTTTCGCGGTCGCTCGCAAGAGCACGCTATGCATCCGCTTTCATTCCGCGAGTATTGTGCGTTTCATCACATTGAAACGCCGGATATGTCTACTAGTGCTGGGGCTCCAGCTGTTTCTCCGCAGCGGCGAACTGATCTGGAATCGGCATATGACCGTTATCTCATAGAGGGTGGCTTTCCTGGGGTTCAGGAGCTTGATGCCGGTTCGCGTATTCAGATGCTTCAAGCCTATTTGCGAGATGTTGTTGCACGAGACATTCTCGAGCGGAGCGGGCGCACGGATATCGCTCTTGCCAACCAAGTAGGGCTCTTCTGCCTTCGAAACACGGGTTGCGACCTTTCGGTTAACAGTTTGTTGGAAGCCTTAAAGTCTGTCGGATATCGAGCGTCATGGGAAAAAATAAACGAACTCGTTCGTTTATTCCAGCAGGCTCATCTCATTGGATTACTTCCGGAGTATTCAACTTCTTTGGCTCCTAAGACAACGACAACAGACAAGGTCTATGCCGTCGACCAGGGGATGGCATATGCAACATCGCGTGCTAATCAGCAGGATATAGGAAAGCGTTTGGAGACTGCGATTTATGCTGAACTCATGCGCCGTACGGCAAACGGCCGGTTGGAAACGGTGACTTCATTTACGGCTCCAACGCAAGCACGAGAAAAAGTTGATTTCTTGGTCGGCGACGCTTTGGCATCGGAACCATACGCGCTTTACCAGGTGACAGTCGATATGACGGCAGAGAAAACGCGCAGGCGTGAAGTTGGTTCCCTTGAGGTTGCTATGGTAAAAACCGGTATCAAGGATGCCAATATCATCACGCTGCGCGAGGCGACCCAGATCAAAACGGAGCATGGCGTCATCGAGGTTATTCCCGCATGGAAATGGTCGCTTGGTCTGTAATGCTACGCCGGCCCGCCGGGGCCGCACGGCACCATGTTGATGACCGGCACTTTAGGAACGTCCCTAAGTGCCGGTTTGGCTGGTAAGTCGAGATGTGGGGAGCCCGTTGCTGGTATGGGACGGAGGGATTCCGCGTCCGCCTGGTCGGCGGCCGCGCTCCGCTGCGTCGCTTCGCTCCTTGCGTGCTGCGCTGGAAAACGCTTCGCGTTTCCTCAGCTCCGCACCCTTGCGGGTTCGAATCCCTCCGCTTGCTCACAAGAAAAGCCTCCCGATCGGCTATGCGTTCGAGAGGCTTGTTTCTTTGGCTGGGACGGAGGGATTCGAACCCCCAACAGCCGGCACCAAAAACCGGAGTTCTACCGTTGAACTACGTCCCAATGTGTGGTGTTGCCCAAAAGCAACTCGTTTAGTTTACCTAATCTGCGAGGGCATCGCAAACGCCATCGAGCAGGCGTACGGCGAGTGTCTGCGCGTCGCTGGCCGTGAAGGTGCCGTTGTAGCGCGTCATGCCCGTGAGCTCAATGCGAATGCGAGCCGGCTTCTGCTGCGCGGCGACATTGGCAGTGCGGATGCGCTGGGCCAGGTTGTGGCACTCGGCGAGGGCAATCGTGGCGCGCGGTGCGGCGTCGGCGGGCAGCTCGTCGCTTGCGATCTCGAGCACCAGATCTACGTCGGTTGGGACCTCGGAGTCGCAGAGCATCATGCCGCTGTTGTCGGTCGTTGCCGTGGCGATATTCCACATGCGCGACGCAACGCTGCGTGCGATGGGGTCCTCGCCGATAACGGCGATCTGGAAGCGCTCGAGCACGTTGGCGGCGCGAGCAAAACCGATACGGGACTCGGCTTCGGTGACCGAGGGCTTGCCCTCCCACACATGGTGCAGGCGGTTGATGTAGGCGTAGGTGTCCTGGAAGGCCATGCCGTCGGCAAACAGGCCGACATTTTCCTGGAACTGCTGCAGGGCGGCCTCGGTATGCGGGCCAAAGTAGCCGTCGTCTTCGCCACAGGCAAAGCCCAAAACGTTGAGAGCGCGCTGCAGGGCCTGCACATCGGCGCCATGGAAATTGGGCATGCGCAGATAGAGGGTGCGGTCGCCCAGCTTATACGAAGCGTCTACAAGGGCGCTCCAACAGGGGATATCGACGGCATGACCGACAGCAAGGCCGCTGTCGAGTCTGAAGGTGCTGACGGCCTGCTCAGTGGTGGCTCCAAAGTACTTGTCGGTGACTTCGGCGGCATCAATCGTGTAGCCGAGCTGCAGGAGACGAGACTGCACGTCCTCGACGGCTGCTCCTTGCATGCCCGTTGTAATAGGTTCCATGAACGAACCCCTTTCGGCGTACCATTCGTACTATTTGAGCGTCTGTCGGATAGACAACGCAAAGGGATGCATAAACATGCACTCAACAGTGTAGCAAGTTGTGCCTAAAAACGCTGCTGACAGGTTTTATAACCCCCGTTAGTTAAGGCGCTCCACAAAGAAATCTGCCATGGAGAGGAACAGCTCGCGTGCGTGCGGATCAAGCTCAACGTTCTCGATGGCCGCTTTGGCCTTAGCGGTCAGGTCGAGCGCGTAAGTGTGGGCGTAATCGATGGAGCCGGTCTCCTGGAAGATCTCCACGGCGCGTGCGAGCTGCGCGGGATCATCGGTGCCCGAGGAAAGAATCGCCTCGACCTCGTCGTGGTAGCGCTCATCAGAGAGGGCGTGTACGGCGACAAGCGTGCGCTTGCCCTCGGTGATGTCGGTGCGGAAGTCCTTGTTGGCGGCTTCCTTAGTGCCGACAAGGTTGAGCAGGTCGTCCTGAATCTGAAAGGCAAGGCCCGTGTGCAGGCCAAAGGCGCGCAGCGCTTCGATTTGCTCATCGCTGCCGCCGCCGATAATGGCTCCGGCGGCAAGCGGCGTGGCTCCGCTGTAAAACGCGGTCTTGTGCGTCGCCATGTCCAGGTAGTCATCAACCGAGATATCAAAGCGCCCGTCACGGACCCAACCCAGGTCGAGCGCTTGACCCTCGATGGTGCGGACGATCATCTCGGTAAGCTCGTGGAGCACGCGCAGCTTCACGTCGGACTCCAGCGTGGGGTCGTCGAGAACCGTCTTGGTGACCATGGTGAGCGCCAGGTCGCCACAATTGATGGCAAGGCCCGTGCCCTCGGTAAGGTGCATGCAGGGCTTGCCTCGACGAAGCTGTCCGTTGTCGGCGATGTCGTCGTGGATCAGCGCGCCCGACTGGAAGTGCTCGATGGCTGCCGCGGCGCTGCGGGCGCTCTCAAAGCTGCCGCCCACTGCGGTTGCGGCGAGCATACAGATAAGCGGGCGGTGGCGCTTGCCGGCGTTGGCCGTAAAAGCCGAGAGCGGCGCGTACAGGTAGCGCTCGATATCGGCAGAGGTCGCCTGTCCGTCAAAGAACGTGGCCAGATAGTCGTTAATCTGGTCAAAGTGCTGGGCTAAAAAGCTGGTAAACGGACTGGACACGGGTTCTCGCATTCTTTCTTGGGTTACATCGTTGCGGTGTGCAGATACCATATTGCCACATTGGAGTTGCCGGCGCGTCTGTTTTGGCGATTTGGAGAAACGGGACGCGTGCGCGTGCCGGCTGCTTATATAAGCCTAAAGTGCTCGAGCGCCTTGACGACGCCATCTTTGTCGACCGAGTCGGTGATGTAGTCGGCGCGCTTTTTGAGATAGTCCGGCGCATTGCCCATGGCGATACCGACATCGACGGCGTTCATCAGCGAGACGTCATTGCTGGCGTCGCCGATGCCGTATACGGTTCCGTGGTGGGGATCGAGGGCGTCGAGTACAGACTGGATGCCCCCGCGCTTCGTGCATTCGCGGGGCGAGATTTCGGTTACCTCGAGTTCGAGCTCGTTAAAGCACAGCAGCGGCTCAAGTGCCTTATCTTGAGCGATGTGGTTGGCGAGCGATGTAGACATCAAGATCTTGTAGACACTGTAATGTTGCAGCTGCGTGACTGCGTCGCCCAGGGTGCGCGCGTATCCGGGAGCATCGGGGGCATCGGCACTCATGCGCACGACGCCGTTGAGGCCCTCAAAGCGGATGACCTCGCCCGATTGCTCAAGGTAGGGGGCAAGACGCTGCAGCATACCGGGCGTCATCGACAGATCGCGAATTGCGTGTCCGTTGATCTCGGCGTAACCGCCCGCAAGACAGACGATGCCGGTCCAGGGCAGCTCAAGAAGTTTGGGGTGGATGCAGCTGAGGGTGCGCCCTGTGCAGATGAAGGCCATGTTGCCGTTGGCGACAAACTCGCGGATTGCCTGCGAAACCGCCTCGTTGGGATAGGGGGAGAGGTCCCGCTCGTCTTCGGGAAGGTCTTGGGCGAGCCTGGGGTCTTGCCAGGCGAGCGTTCCGTCGATATCGAAGAAGCAAATATCGCCGCGCTTATGGGCTGCGCTGGCGGCAGGGGAGGCCGAGGCGGTGGGCACAAATCCCGGCTCGAGGCCCATGATCTGGTCAAAATGCTCTTTAACGCGGGGAACGGAGATGCCGATGATCACCTGGGCGGTCTTGCCCGTAATGATGAGGCCCTTGGCGCCCGCCGCGACAAACGCCGCGTTATCTGCAACGATGGAAGGGTCTGCGACCTCGACGCGCAGGCGCGTGGCGCAGTTGGTTGCGCCCACAATATTGCCAACGCCACCTAAAAGCTGAATTGCCCGCTCAGCGAGGACGTGATCTTGATCGGATCGACTATTGACCTCGTCATTGGGAGATTGCTCTTTGGCAAAGCCGCTTCCCGTTAAATGATCGATTGCCGCGCGATTGGCGACATGATCCTCGCGGCCCGGTGTCTTAAGGTCATAGATCAAGATGAGTGCTCGAAAACTAACAAAAAAGATGAGGCTAAAGGCAAGGCCGATACCGAGTGCCAAAAGATAGGCACCGGCATGCGTGCGCATGAGCGGAATAAAGTTGAAGGCTGCCATCTCCATGAGGCCGCCCGAGAAGATGCCGACGATGCCAAAGAGATTCATGGTTGTGGCAAGGCAAGACGATAAGACGGCGTAGAGAAAAAAGAGCCCGGGGTGGGTGAACATAAAGAGAAACTCGAGTGGCTCGGTAACGCCGCAAACCACCGAGGCGATGATGGCGGGAACAAGGATGACCCTGAGGCCGGCGCGGCGCTCTGGTTTTGCGGTGGAGTAGAACGCGGCTGCGATGGCGGGAAGGCCAAAGAGCTTGACCCAGCCGGTGGCGGTAAAACCGGCCCACGGCGCAAGTTCATTAAGGGGGCGCGTGCTATGGGAGAGGATGGGGAGCAAGCTGCTCCACGTGGCGTAGATGCCGTCGTTAATGACCAGGTTGTCGTAGTAGATCGGCATGTAGAGCAGGTGGTGCAGCCCCATGGGCTCGAGCGCTCGCTCCAAAAGCACAAAGATGCCCACGCCAAAGGGGCCGACGCTCGTAAGTGCATGGCGCAGCGTTTCGGTCACAGCGTATACGAAGGGCACGATGGCGGCCGAGATGGCGGCAAGGGCGAACACGGCAAAAAAGCTGATGAGGTAGACCAGCGAGGAGCCCGAGAAGGTACCGAGCCAATCGGGAACCTTGGCATCGTAGAAGCGGTCATGGATGGCGACGACGGTTGCCGACACCGCCAGCGGGCCGATAATGCCGGTGTCGAGCGTCTTGATGCCGTCGATGATGGTGATGCCGCTGGCGGAGGTCAAAGACGACGGGTACTTAAGTCCAAGATTGTCTTCGCTCAGCTTAATGATTTCGCTCAAAAAGAAGCAATAGGCAAAATAGGCGACGAGAGCCTCGAGGCAGCAACGAGCCGGTTGTTTTTGGGCAAGGCCGATGGGCAGCGCTACGGCAAAAAGGAGCGGGAGGCGTTTAAAGACCGTCCACGAGCCGCGTTGGATGATGGTCCAAAAAGCGTACCAAGGGGTTCCGTATACGGCGAGATCGCCGACGATGTCCGCAGTCGTTGCGAGAGCGGAGACGCCGACCATGAGGCCTGATATAGAAAACAGCATGGCGGGCGCGAACATTGCCCCGCCAAAGCGTTGGATTTTTTGCAGCATGTTCTGCCTTCCGAATATCGAGGCGCGTTGCGCGTGGGGAAACGTTTAAACAATGGATTCATTGTAGAGGACCGGACGATTGTCGTACCGGCAGTTTTGAGCGAAACCGATTTGGGCATGACAGAAACCGTCAACGGTTAAATCCTGTCGCTTTACCGATATTCAGTTTAAACAACTTTAAGAAATGCTATCGTGCCTAGCCGGTAATGAACAATGTAGAGGTGAAACAATGCCAAAAGCGATATACGAAGGAATCTACCGAGAAATACGCTCGCGCATCATTAATGGGACCTATGCGTTTCAGGAGATGCTGCCAACCGAAGCCGAACTGACCGCGGAATTTGGCTGCACGCGCAATACCGTCCGCCGCGCTTTGAGCATGCTGGCCGACGGGATGTTTGTGCAGCCCATACACGGCAAGGGCGTGCGCGTTATTTGGCTTAAGGGCGAAACCGACATGTTGGGCGCACTCGAAGAGGTTGAGTCGTTTGGCGAGTTTGCAAAGCGCAACAATGCCGTTGCATCGACGGACGTTAAGTCTTTTGAACATCTGGTCTGCACCGAGCAGCTCTCTCGTCGCCTGGGCTTTAGGGTGGGCGAGGAGCTTATTCGCGTAGTGCGTGTCCGAAGCCTCAACGGCAACGCGCGCCAAGTGGACCATGGCTATTTTTTGGCGTCGATCGCCAAGGGCCTGACCCCCGAGATCGCGGCAGATTCTATTTACGACTATCTGGAGCACAAACGCGGCGTCAAAGTGATGGCGAGTCGCCGTACGGTGAGCGTCGAGCTTGCCAACGATGAGGACTGCAGATACTTGGACCTTGGTAAGTACAACTGCGTCGCCGTCATGGAGAGCCAGTCGTACACCTCGGACGGCATCTTGTTCGAGGTCACGCATGCCCGCACGCATCCCGAGATCTTCCACTACCGCGTCAACTCCAAGCGATAGTCGGCTAGCTCGCAGCCTGACGAGACTCATGCCCTCAAAGAGAAAACGCCCGGTCAAACCGACGATGCATCGGCTTGACCGGGCGTTTTATCTGCATTCGATAACAAATAATTGTTTATACAAAACTTGTCAAGTATCAAGTTGAAATTACCGTTCACCGATGTTTTTCTACCGCTCTAGTAATACTTGTTCAAACAACTAGCCAAATAGCGTATTGTACAAATCAGCAAAAGGGGCAAAGTCCCCGAGCCAATCTCCGAAGGCGGCGGCAAAGGGTGCCGCCACGGTGTGAAAGGGTGGATTGTAATGAAGAACGAAATGAGCAGAAGGCAGTTCCTGGGCTTTGCTGGTTCCGCGGCTGCGGTTCTTGGTCTGGGTCTCGTGGGCTGCGGTGGTTCTGCCGGCTCCGGCTCCTCTGCTTCTGGTGACGCTGCCGAGGTCTACTTCCTCCAATTCAAGCCCGAGGTCGACAAGGAGTGGAAGGAGATCGCCAAGGCCTATAAGAAGGAGAAGGGCGTCGAGGTCAAGATCGTGACCGCTGCCTCCAACACCTACGAGGAGAAGCTCAAGTCCGAGATGTCCAAGAGCTCCGCTCCGACCCTGTTCCAGGTCAACGGCCCCACCGGTCTTAAGAACTGGAAGGATTACTGCGCCGACCTGTCCGATACCAAGCTCCGCGGTGAGCTCATTGACGACTCCCTGGCTCTGCAGTCCGATGGCAAGGATCTGGGTATCGACTGGGTCCAGGAGAGCTACGGCATCATCTACAACAAGCAGCTGCTCGAGAAGGCTGGCTACAAGGCCGAGGACATCAACTCCTTCGACAAGCTGAAGGCTTGCGCCGATGACATCCAGGCCCGCAAGGACGAGCTCGGCGTTGACGGTGCCTTCACTTCCGCCGGCATGGATGACTCCTCCAGCTGGCGCTACACCACCCACCTCGCCAACCTCCCGCTCTACTACGAGTTCGAGAAGGAGCACAACCAGGAGGACGACGAGATCAAGGGCGAGTATCTCGACAACTTTAAGCAGATCTTCGACCTGTACATCACCGACTCCACCTGCGATCCTTCGCAGCTCGCCTCCAAGACCGGTGACGACGCCACCAACGAGTTCGCAACCGGCAAGGCCGTCTTCTACCAGAACGGCTCTTGGGCCTACGCCGACCTCACCAAGGCCGGTATGACCGACGACCAGCTCGGCATGCTGCCGATCTACATCGGCGTCGACGGCGAGGAGAACCAGGGCCTGTGCTCCGGCGGCGAGAACTACTGGTGCGTCAGCTCCCAGGCTTCCGAGGATGCTCAGAAGGCCACCGAGGACTTCATGTATTGGTGCGTCACTTCTGACACCGCCACCAGCATCATCGCTGACAAGATGGGTCTGACTGCCCCGTTCAAGAGCGCCAAGGAGACCACCAACGTCTTCTCGCAGCAGGCCGTTGCTATGGCCAAGGACGGCAAGAAGACCGTCGCTTGGGACTTCGTTTACATCCCCTCCGAGGAGTGGAAGAAGAACCTCAAGCAGGCTCTCATCGCTTATGCTGCCGACAACACCAAGTGGGACGGCGTCAAGAACGCCTTCGTCGATGGCTGGAAGACCGAGAAGGCTGCTTCCGAGTAAGCAGTTGCTGCCCAAGCTATCTGATTAGCGACAGGGGGCGGGCAGACGTAGGTTTGCCCGCCCCCTGCATATTGAAAGGACCCTTCTATGGGCAAAGCACTCAAGCGCTGGTGGCCGCTCTTTATGCTGCCCACGTGCCTGGCGTTTATGATCGGGTTCGTGATCCCCTTTATCCAGGGCTTCTATCTCTCGTTCTGCCAGTTTATTACCATTAACAACGCGCATTTTGTCGGTGTCGAGAACTATGTGCGTGCCTTGACGGATCCGCAGTTCTCCACGTCGTTCTTCTTTACCGTGGCGTTTGCCTTCCTGTCGACGGTGCTCATCAACGTGATCGCGCTGGCCATTGCACAGGCGCTCACCCGCAAGGCGCTCAAGGGCACCAACATCTTCCGTACGATCTTCTTTATGCCTAACCTGATCGGCGGCATTGTACTGGGTTACATTTGGCAGATTCTGATCAACTGCCTGCTCTCCAACGTGGGTGCCCAGCTTATCGCCCTCAACTCCGCCGCTGGCTTCTGGGGCCTTATCATCCTGACCCTGTGGCAGCAGGTCGGCTACATGATGATCATCTACATCGCTGGTCTGCAGTCCATTCCGTCCGACTACATCGAGGCCGCCAAGGTCGACGGTGCCACGGCATGGCAGACGTTTTGGAAGGTTAAGATCCCTAACCTGATGCCGACCATCACTATCTGCCTGTTCCTGTCCATCACCAACGGCTTTAAGCTGTTCGACCAGAACCTCGCCCTTACCGGCGGCGCCCCCGCGCACTCCACCGAGATGCTCGCCCTGAACATCTACAACACGTTCTATTCGCGTGCCGGTATCGCATGGCAGGGCATCGGTCAGGCCAAGGCGGTTATCTTCTGCATCCTGGTCGTAGCCATCTCCATGATTCAGCTTAAGGCCACGAGGTCCAAGGAGGTGCAGCAGTAATGAAACGCGATAAGGTTATCAACCGCGCGCTCTCGATTTTCTTTACGATTCTGTCGCTCGCGTGGATCTACCCCGTGTTCATGATTGCGCTCAATTCCTTTAAAAAGGCAACTGCAATCAGCACCACCACGGCATTCGATCTGCTCACGCCCGAGACGTTCAACGGCCTCGCAAACTACATGCATGCCCTTAACGAGCAGGGCTTTGCCTCGGCATTTATGTACTCGCTCATCATCACGGTCACGTCGGTCGTGCTGATTCTGGTGTGCTGCTCCATGTGTGCTTGGTACGTAGTGCGCGTCAACAGCAAGATCTCGAACTTCTTCTATTACCTGTTCGTCTTCTCGATGGTCGTGCCCTTCCAGATGCTCATGTTCACGCTGTCCAATTTGGCGGACCGCATCGGCTTCAACACGCCGTTCAACATCTGCTTTATCTATCTGGGCTTTGGCGCGGGCCTGGCGGTCTTTATGTTCGCCGGCTTTGTAAAGAACATCCCGCTCGAGATCGAGGAGGCGGCCATGATCGACGGCTGCAACCCGGTCCAGGTGTTCTTTAAGATTGTCCTTCCCATCATGAAGCCCACCTATCTTTCGGTCGGCATCCTCGAGACCATGTGGGTCTGGAACGACTATCTGCTGCCCTACCTCACCCTCGACTCCACCAAGTGCAAGACCATTCCTATCTTGATCCAGTACTTCCGCGGCGGCTACGGCCACGTCGAGCTCGGCCCCATGATGGCCTGCATCATGATGGTCGTTATCCCCATCGTTATCATGTACATCCTCTGCCAGAAGTACATCATCGACGGCGTGGTGGCAGGTGCCGTCAAGGGCTGATGCCGTAACTGTTTTGCAAGTTTCTGCGGTGCCCTCAACATGGCGCCGCATATCGAAAGGTAAAGACATGGCCGAGATCGTTCTCAAACATGTTCAGAAGGTGTATCCCAACAACGAGTCCAAAAAGAAGGGCTTCTTTGGCAAAAAGAAGAAGACCGAGGAGAAGAAGCACAACCTCAAGGTTACCGAGGACGGCGTGCTCGCGGTGGAGGACTTTAACCTCACCGTTCACGACCAGGAGTTTATCGTCCTCGTTGGCCCCTCTGGCTGCGGCAAGTCCACGACGATGCGCATGGTCGCTGGCTTAGAGGACATCACCTCGGGCGACGTGCTGATTGACGGCAAGCGCGTCAACGACGTGGCACCCAAGGACCGTGACATTGCCATGGTGTTCCAGAGCTATGCTCTGTACCCCAATATGACGGTGTACGAGAACATGGCGTTTACGCTTGAGCTCAAGAAGGTCCCCAAGGACGAGATCGACCGCAAGGTTCGCTCCGCTGCCGAGATCTTGGGTATCACCGAGTATCTCGACCGCAAGCCTAAGGCGCTTTCGGGCGGCCAGCGCCAGCGCGTCGCCATCGGCCGCGCCATCGTCCGCAATCCGCAGGTCCTGCTGATGGACGAGCCGCTGTCCAACCTGGACGCCAAGCTGCGTAACCAGATGCGAGCCGAGCTCATTAAGCTACGTCACGAAATCAAGGGCACCTTCATCTACGTTACTCACGACCAGACCGAGGCCATGACCCTTGGCGACCGCATCGTGGTCATGAAGGACGGCGTTGTCCAGCAGATCGCCACGCCGCAGGAGGTCTTCAACCATCCCGCGAACATCTTCGTCGCCGGCTTCATCGGCGTGCCGCAGATGAACTTCTTCGATGCCCAGCTGGTGCGCTCGGGCAACGGCTTTACCGTCAAGACCGAGGATATGAACGTGGCGCTCGCCCCCGAGACTTGCGCTCAGCTTGCCCTCAACTGGGACGGCGGCGACGTGAAGGAGATTACGGCCGGCGTGCGTCCCGAGCAGATCCTGCTTGCCGACAAGGGCGAGGAGGGTGCGCTCCAGGGCACCGTCGAGGTGACCGAGCTCATGGGTTCGACCGAGCATGTGCACGTGACCGCTCCCGACGGCCAGTTTGTCCTGATTATCCCCGTCGTCGACCTCGAGGCCAAGGGTGCGCTCAAGGCTGGCGACACCATCTGGTTCAAGTTCGAGAAGAACGCGACTCATCTCTTCGATAAGGTCTCTGGCAAGAATCTTATCTAGGCCCGATCCAATCAGGCCCTCCTTTTGGGCGACTGCGGCTTTGCCATCCTTTTGCCGTGGTCACATATAAGGCTCCCCTCCCGTCCACTGGGCGAGAGGGGAGCCTTTCTTTGTGTTGGGGTTGTCCATCTACCAGTTTGTCTTGATCTGTAACAGGAGGAGGGCCAAAGTCGGTCTAGATGTTACAGATCGAGACAGCGTTGAGCTGCCTGTCCTTTCATCTCGATCTGTAACACGAAGGACTGATTTCGGCAGTTACCTGTTACAGATCGAGATCTTTTTAGCCGCCTTGCCCGTCTGTCTCGTTCTGTAACAGGTAGACCTAATTTTGCCGGCTAGATGTTACAGGCCGAGATTTTTGGTCGAGGCAGGTCATGGGGCGGCGTATGGGCACAAAAAACGGAGCCGCGTTGCCGCGACTCCGCCTTCAAGAGGATGGGTAAAGGAAACGAAATTAGCTCAGGTGCCAGATCTCGTCGTTGTACTGGGAGATCGTGCGGTCGGACGAGAAGGCGCCTGCGTTGGCGATGTTGATCAGCGCCTTGCGCATCCAGGCATCCTGGTCCTCGTAGTCGGCCAGCACGCGCTCCTTGGTCTGGATGTACTCCTCAATGTCGAGCAGGGCCATAAACCAGTCCTTGCCCTTGATGTCGTCGTGCAGACGCTGCAGGCGCTCGGCGTTGCCGGTCGCCATAAAGGCCGGGTTGGTGATGAAGTCCACCAGCAGCTTGATGCCGGGCTTGCGGTAGAGCGCGCCGGCGTCATAGGTGCCTTCGGCATAGAGCTGCTCGACCTGCTTGGACGAGGCACCAAAGGTGTAGATGTTCTCGTCGCCGACGAGTTCGGCGATCTCCACATTGGCGCCGTCGAGCGTGCACAGGGTTAAAGCGCCGTTGAGCATGAACTTCATGTTGGAAGTGCCACTCGCCTCCTTGGAGGCCAGGCTGATTTGCTCGGAGATGTCAGCGGCGGGGATCACGCGCTCGGCGGCGGTGACGTTATAGTTCTCGATCATGACAACCTGCAGGTAGGGGGCCACGTCGGGGTCGTTTGCTATCCACTGGGACAGCGTCAGGATTAGATGAATGATGTCTTGGGCGATGGTGTAGGCAGGGGCCGCCTTGCCGCCAAAGATGATGGTGACGGGGTGCTTAGGCTTATTGCCGTTCTTGATGTCGAGATACTTCCAGATGATGTAGAGCGCGAGCATCTGCTGGCGCTTGTACTCGTGGATACGCTTGACCTGAACATCGATGATGGCGTTGGAGGGAATGGTCACACCCTGCTCGAGCGCCATAAACTCGTGCATGATGGCCTTGGCCTCGGTCTTGGTGGCAGCCAAGCGCTCAAGAACACCTTTGTCGTCAACGAACTCGGCAAGCTTGCTCAGGTCGCCGGTGCTGCGCCAATCGGTGCCGATTACATCGTCGAGCAGGCTGGCGAGCGCGGGGTTGGCGCCATGGATCCAACGGCGGAAGGTGATGCCGTTGGTCTTGTTGGAGAACTTCTCGGGATAGATCTCGTAGAACGGATGGAGCTCGGTATCCTCCAGGATCTTGGTGTGGAGTGCGGCGACGCCGTTGATGGAGAAGCCAAAGTGGATGTCCATGTGGGCCATGTGGACGGTGTCGTACTCGTCGATGATGGCGACACGCGGGTCGTCGTGCTCGGCCTTGGCGACCTCGTCGAGCTTGACGATAATGTCGGCGATGGCAGGGGAGACCTTCTGCAGGCTGGTGAGCGGCCACTTCTCGAGCGCCTCGGCAAGAATCGTGTGGTTAGTGTAGGCGACCATGGAGCGCACGATGGTCACGGCCTCGTCAAACTCGATGTCGTGCTTGGTGGTGAGCAAGCGAATGAGCTCGGGGATGACCATGGTGGGGTGCGTGTCATTGATCTGGACTACGGCGTAGTCGGCCAGGTCGTGCAAGTTGCTGCCGCGCTCGATGGCCTCGTCGATCAGGAGCTGGGCGGCGTTGCTCACCATGAAGTATTCCTGGTAGATGCGAAGCAGGCGGCCCTGCTCGTCGGAATCATCCGGATAGAGGAACAAGGTGAGGTTCTTGGCGATCTCGGTCTTGTCGAAGTCGATGGAGCTGCCGGGGACCAGGCCGTCGTCGACACTTGCCAGGTCGAACAGGCGCAGGCGGTTCTTGGTGGGCTGGCCATAACCGGGCACATCGATGTTGACGAGCTTGGAAGTAACGGCAAAATCACCGAACTCGACGGTGTAGGAGCGGTCGTCGTCGACTAGGATGTCCTGCTCACCGAGCCACTCGTCGGGGACGGCCTTCTGCTGGTTGTCGACAAAGCGCTGGCGGAACAGGCCGTAATGGTAGTTGAGGCCCACGCCATCGCCGGTCAAGCCCAGCGTGGCGATGGAATCCAGGAAGCATGCGGCCAGACGGCCCAGGCCGCCGTTGCCGAGCGACGGTTCGACCTCGAACTCCTCGATCTTGTTGAGGTCGTGGTCCGCGGCGGTGAGCTGGTCCTTAACCTCGTCATAGATGCCAAGGTCGATCATATTGTTGATGAGCAGCTTGCCGATCAAAAACTCGGCAGAGATGTAGTAGAGCTTTTTCTTGCCGTTGTTGAGAGGACAGGCGGCAGAGCGCTCCTGCACGAGCTTGGCCAGCAGCTTATAAATACGACGGTCATCGAGCTGCTCGAGCGAGGTGCCAAAGGACTGCTCGGCAAGATCCGCAAGATTGATACGGGGCATGTTTCCTCCTGTGATGGGTTGATTGCATGTCAGAAATTCAAAAGAAGCCCGCGCGAGGGATTGGAGTGGCCTCGCGCGGGGAAAACGGACGCGTCCGCACGATGGAATGGGGTCGGGTGCGGTGGCTCCTATTGGGGAAGCTCGATTTCGGCTTCCGACGGGATGCGGAAGTAGGTTTCGGTCCAGTCGGTGAGTTTGTGCTCGAGCTCGCGGGTGATGGCGCCATCGAGCATACGCCAGGTCCAGTTGCCGCCCAGGGTGGCGGGGGTGTTGATGCGCGCCTCGTTGCCCAGGTTGAGCAGGTCTTGCATGGTGTAGATACAGGTATTGCTTACGCTGGCGGCGATGGTTCGGTTGAGCGCGTCGGTGATGGGCTCGCCGGCCTGCTGATGGGTGTACAGGGCTGTCTGCTCACGCTGACGCGGGGTGGCCGTTCCTTCAAACCAGCCGCGTGCCGTCTCGTTGTCGTGGGTGCCCACGTAGGCGACGGTGTTGGCAATGTAGTTGTGCGGCAGGTAGTACGAGTTGGTGCCCTCAAAGGCAAACTGCAGGATCTTCATGCCGGGGAAGCCCGAGTTGTCGCGCATGTCGATGACGCCGGGGGTGAGGAAGCCCAGGTCCTCGGCGATGATGGGCAGCGTGCCGAGCTTTTCCTCGAGCGTCTTGAAGAACTTGAGGCCGGGACCCTGCGTCCACGAACCGTAGGACGAATCGGGCGAGGAGAACGGCACCTCCCAATAGGCCTCGAAGCCGCGGAAGTGATCCAGGCGGATGACATCGTACATGTCGAGGGCGGCGCGAATGCGGCCCTCCCACCAGGAGAAGCCGTCGGACTCCATGGCGTCCCAGTCGTAGATGGGGTTGCCCCAGTACTGGCCGGTGGCCGAGAACTGGTCGGGCGGCGTGCCGGCGACGCTCACGGGATTGCCGGCGGCGTCGATCTTAAAGAGCTCAGGCGTCGCCCACATCTCGACAGAGTCACGCGAGACATAGATGGGCAGGTCGCCGATGATGAGAATGTCGCGCTCATTGGCATAGGCCTTGAGGCGGCTCCACTGGCGATCGAAGAAGTACTGCGTCATCTGGTGGTAGAGCATACGCGCCGGATGGTCGGCGCAGACCTTGGCGGAAGCTTCGCCGCGGGTGCGGAGTTCCGCGGGCCACTCCCAAAACGCCTTGAGACCGCACTCCTCTTTGACGGTCATGAACTCACAGTAGGGGATGAGCCAGTCCTCGTTGGCCTGGATAAAGTCATCGAAATCGGCCGGCTTGTCGGCGGCAAAGCGCTCAGCGGCGCGGTCGAGAATCTGACGGCGGCCGCCAAAGATAGCACCGTAGTCGACGTTACTGGGGTCAGAACCCAGGTACACGCCATCGATATCGCGCTGTTCAAGATACCCTGCCTCGATAAGCTCGGCAAAGTCGATAAAGTTGGGGTTGCCTGCGCGGGCCGAGAACGACTGATAGGGCGAATCGCCATAGCTGGTCGTCGTAAGGGGCAGAATCTGCCAGTAATGTTGTTTGCACGAGGCGAGAAAATCGACGAAGTCGTAGGCATTCCAGCCAAAGCCGCCGATTCCGTATGGTCCGGGCAGAGATGAGACGGGCATGAGGACGCCGCTTGCACGCTCCATGAATGCGCTCACCAACCTTCTTGTTGTGGGGTCGGCCTGCCGATGGGTGTGCAGTCCGCCTCCGACGTTCTGATTCGATACGCCTATTGTAAACATGTTGTTTAAACATGTACAGGCAAGATAAAAAAGTTGGTCGATTTTCGGCGAATGGTTACATGCCATGAAAAAGCCCCGACCTCACAACGTGAGATCGGGGCAAGAGCGGTATGTAGGTTTTTTGCTACTCGGCGTCGGCGAAGCCGTTGGGGTTGTGGCTCTGCCAGTTCCAGCTATCGCGGCACATGTCCGCGATGTCGTACTGGGCCTTCCAGCCCATCATGCGCTCGGCCTTGGAGGCGTCGCACCAGTTGGCAGCGATGTCGCCGGCGCGGCGCTCGCGGATCACGTAGGGCAGCTCCTTGCCACAAGCCTTGGAGAAGGCGGCGACGACCTCAAGTACCGAGGTGCCGGTGCCGGTGCCCAAGTTAAAGATCTCGACGCCGGTCTTGCCGTTCATCCAGTTAAGGGCGGCAACGTGACCAGAGGCCAGATCGCACACGTGGATGTAGTCGCGCACGCCGGTGCCGTCGGGGGTGGGGTAGTCGTTGCCAAAGACCTGAACGGCCTCGAGCTTGCCCACGGCGACCTGGGCGACATAGGGCACCAGGTTGTTGGGGATGCCCTTGGGGTCCTCGCCGATCAGGCCCGACGGATGAGCGCCGATGGGGTTGAAGTAACGGAGCAGCACGACGTCCCACTCGGGGTCGGCGGTGTGGACGTCCATAAGGATCTGCTCGATCATCCACTTGGTCCAACCATAGGGGTTGGTCGCGGGCTTCTTAGGATCCTCCTCGGTGACGGGCGGGTTGTCCGGGTCGCCATAGACGGTCGAGGAGCTCGAGAAGATGATGGATTTGCAGCCATGGTTGCGCATGACGTCGATGAGCACAAGGGTGTTCTCGATGTTGTTGTGGTAGTACTCGACGGGCTTGCTCACCGACTCGCCGACGGCCTTAAAGCCGGCAAAGTGGATGACGCGGTCGATCTGATGGGTGTCGAAGATCTTGTTCATCGCATCGCGGTCGAGCACGTTGGCCTCGTAGAAGGTGAGGTTCTTGGCGGCCTCGTCGCCCACGATGGTCTTGACGCGGTCGACGGCGACGGCGCTGGAGTTGGAGAGATCATCGACGATGACGACCTGGTAGCCACCCTCGAGCAGCTGAACGACGGTGTGCGAGCCGATAAAGCCGGCGCCACCGGTAACGAGGACGCAGGTGTCTTTGGGGTCGAGTGCTTTGGACATGTAGTCTCCTATCGAATCAGGAACACTTCTTCAGGGGAGTATAGCGCAGGCAGGGACGCCCAAATCGTGCGCTGTAGGAAAAGCAGAGGATAGTGCTAACGTACTCATAGAAGAGCTTGCGTACGCATAACCTGATCTTTGGCATTTGCTTACGAGCCGCTGACCTTGTAGTTTCCTGCCGTTCGTGGAAATCGTTGGGACGCGCCATATGTACGCTAATATGTATGAGTTGAGCGACATATAAATAAACATGTAACGGAGTACATATGTCACCAAACAGCGATTCCATCCTTTCCCAGGAGCTCTCGCGCCGCACTGCCCTCAAGGCCCTGTTCGGCGCCGCTTCTGCGGCAGTTCTTTTTGGCCTGCCCGCTCGCGCCCATGCGGCGGAGGCTTCCAAAGAAACAACCGATAAACTGAATGCCGCCCAGGCCCAGCTCGACGAGGTTCAGGCCCAGCTCGACAGCATCGCAAATGAGTATGCGGCGCTGGCCAACAAGAATGCCCAGACCCTCAACGACATCGAGAATGTCCAGGGCAAGATTGACGACACGCAGGCCCAGATCGATGAAAAGAAGGCCGAGCTCAAGAAGAAACGCAACGACCTTTCCGATCGCGTGGCCGCCAGCTACAAGTCCGGCGGCACGAACATCCTGTCGCTGCTGCTGGCCTCTGGCTCGTTTGAGGAACTCGTCGCCAACGCGCATTACGTTGAGAAGATCAACAAGAGCGACCGCGACGCCATCGAGGACATTCAGACCATCCAGGAAGAGCTCGATGCGCAAAAGACCGAGCTCGAGTCGCAGAAGGCCGACTTAGAGAAGCTCAAGGACCAGCAGACTGCCCAGATGCAGGACATGCAGGCCAAGCAGCAGGAAGTCCAGACGGTTCTGAACGGCCTCTCTGACGATGTCAAGGAGCTCATGGCTCAGCGTGATTCCGAGATTCTCGCTGCCGCCCAGGCCGAGGAGGCCGCTAGGAAGGCCGCCGCTGCCGCGGCCGCCGCGAACAAGAACAATTCCTACTCGGGTGGTTCGAGCTCGGGTGGCGGATCGTATGCGCCCGGAACTCCGCAGCAGAATGCCGGCTCGGGCAAGCAACAGGCCGTCGTCAACGCGTGCTACTCCACGCCTTCGCCGGGCCAGAACTGGTGCGCGGCGTGGGTTACCAATGTCTTCCGTAACGCCGGCGTTGGCTACTTTGGCGGCAACGCCTGCGACATGTTCAACGCCTGGTGCTATAGCTCCGACCGCTCGGCGCTGCAGGTGGGCATGATCGTGGCCGATTCCTCGCACAGCGGCACGGGTGCTCCGGGCCTTATCTACGGTCATGTGGGTATCTACGTTGGCGGCGGCATCGTTATGAGCAACGAGGGTGCCATTACGTCTAAGTCGCTTGATTCGTTTATTAGCTTCTATGGCACTGGCTCTGGCGTGCGTTGGGGCTGGCTCGGCGGCGTGGCGCTGTCGTAAAGCCGACGGGGCCGCGTGCCCGCCCGCAATATATTTGATTGCCTGCTCGGGCAGTCCTGCGCAAGACGAAGGCCACATTAAGTGGCCTTCTTTGCGTGCGGAACTCGCGACAGACGTTACCCGGTGCCCGCTCGCCCTCGCCTCACAGCAGAGGCGCGGCCTGTCATGCGAGTCGCGGAAACTGTGTCCCAGAAATCATGCGCAAAGTGGGATGCGGTTTCCGCCTGCGGGCCCGTTGGAAAACTGCATCCCACTTCGGCTACAAATTCCGGGATGCACTTTCCGCCGAGGTCCTTAACCGGAAACTCCATCCCATTCCAAAGGCAAATTCCGGGACGCATCTTCCGCAACCTCATCCATCCGGAAAGCCCTTCCATCCGGAAAGCCCTTCCCACTCTGAATACATCCAGCGAACGTATGCGAGCGTGTTGTCCAGAACAGCCTCGTCATCGGGGTGATGGAAAAAGTCGCCCCAAACGCTTGCAGCGGTTGTGCCCACAAGTGTCAAGAAAAAAGCCTCGAGAACTTCGAGGCTTTCACATTTGTATTGTTTTGCACGAAGGATCGCGGACGGCGAAGCTACTCTCCCAGTACGGCCTTCTTGGCGGCTGCGGCCATGTTATCCAGATCTTCCTTGGTGGGATGGTCCTTCGCAGCAATCCAGTTGTCGAGCAGCATCTTATAGCGCGCGTTGTCGGGATCTTGCTCGAGCATGGCCTCGTAGCGCTGCTTGACCGCGGGACCCATCTTGCCCTGGCACATCGCCCAGCCCGCAAGCTCGGCATCCCCAGCCAAATTGGAAGTCACGCGATCAATAATCTGCTGGTAATAGCTCTGGTCGGCCCCAAAACCGCAGGTGCCAAACAGGAAGACGCGCTTGCCGTGCAAGGCGGAGAGCAACGCCGCGACCGAAGGCGTGCACGCGCCCTTGTCGCACCAAAAACCGACGAGCACCGTGTCGGCCGCGCAGGCGCCCTGCGCCTCGAGCGCAACCTGATCTGCATCCGCATCGTCGCTCAACGCCGCGGCATGGACAAACTCAACACCCGCAGCCTGCAGAGCGCGCTTGATCGCGCCCGAAACCATCCTGGTATTACCGCTCTTGCTGTTAACCACCAAAGAGCACGTCATAGTCACGTTGCCTCGTATCCCCCAAAACTAAAGCCACTAATGCAATTTATTAGATGAATATCTTAGTACTAACGTGACAGATGTAAACCACCGTCTGTCGATTGATTAATTTGCCCCACGGGCTTGCTCACTGGGCAAACTGGCTGCGATAGAGTTCGGCGTAGAAGCCGCCTGCCGCTAGCAGCTCGTCGTGCGTGCCGCGCTCGATAATCTGGCCGTCGCGCATCACCAGAATGCAGTCGGCGTTGCGGATCGTCGACAGGCGGTGCGCCACCACAAAGCT